>CAZSXD010000085.1:0-5074 GCA_964611075.1 uncultured bacterium | reverse complement strand
GGTGTCTACTTCATGACCGCGGAGGATGAGAGGGCCCATCTCGGCAAAGGAATGAACTTCGCAAGCCGCGAAGAGGCCATGGTTGCCCATGACCTTGAACAGGTGGATCTGCACGCCCAGGTCAACGTGAGGATGGACGGGCAGATGGTGCAAACGACTGTCGGGAGGATAAAGTTCAATGACACGCTCTCAAAGGTGATAGCGAGGCGCGTGCCGGGAGCGAAACTGGATTACCTCAATTACACCGTCGAGAAGAGGAAGCTTGAACAGCTCATCAAGTATTTTTACGAGAATTTCGGGGCGGACGCGACCTCCGCGATAGCCGACGAGATAAAACGGCTGGGCTTCAAGTACGCGACGATAGCCGGCGTTTCCATTTCCATTGACGACATAAAAGTTCCCGCCTCCAAGAAGAGCATCGTCGGGAAAGCCACCAAGCACATCGAGTCGCTTGACATACAGCTCAAGAGCAACCACATATCGGCCAAGGAGCATTTCATGCGTTCCATCGACATATGGAGCAAGGTCACCGAGGACGTGACCGACGCCATGCTCAAGGAATTTGACAAGCTCAACTCCGTTTACATGATGGCCTTCTCAGGCGCCAGAGGCAATATCCAGCAGGTGAGGCAGCTTGCGGGCATCCGCGGCCTCATGGCGGACCCGAGCGGCAACATCATCAGCATACCGATCAAGTCGAACTTCAAGGAAGGCCTCAATGTCACGGAATATTTCATCTCATCTTACGGCGCGAGGAAGGGACTTGTCGACACCGCGCTCAGGACGGCCGATTCAGGCTACCTGACGAGGAGGCTGGTCGACGTGGCGCAGGACGTGATGGTAACGGAAGAGGATTGCGGATCGGAGGAAGGCATAGTGATTTCCAGCATAAGGGAGGGCTTTGAGGACATACTTCCCCTCTCGGGAAGGCTTATCGGACGCATAGCCGTCAAGAACGTTTCGGATCCCATATCAGGCAAGGTCATAGTCAAGGCCGGATCGGAGATAGACGAGGCCGGCTCAAAGGCGATCGCCGATGCCGGCATCGACAAGGTGAAGGTAAGGAGCGTTCTTACCTGCAAGATGGAGAAGGGCGTATGCCAGAAGTGCTACGGACGGGACCTCTCCCACGGAGGGATGGTGAACGTAGGGGAAGCGGTCGGAATAATAGCCGCTCAGTCGATCGGCGAGCCCGGTACTCAGCTCACCATGAGGACGTTCCACATCGGCGGCGTCGCGCTGCATAAGGCCGCGCGCGTACCGATAAAGGTCAAACACACGGGGAAGGCGGAGATCGCGTCGGGGACCGAGGTCAGGGAAGTGGTCGATGTTAACGGAGACAAGGTGAAGATGGTCACAAAGGAAGCCTTGGTCCATGTTAAGGTCAAGGACAAGAAGGAGGAGTACATCCTTCCGGTCGGCTCCATCATCAAGGTGAAGGATAGCGCCCACGTTTCCGCCGGCGAAGCGATCGCGGAATACGATCCCACTTATGATTATATAGTCTCGAGCGTCGAAGGACGCGCGATCTACCTCGGCCTTGAAGTGACGGAAAGGACCAGGAAGGTGGAGGACAAGACCATCCATGAAAGGCTCGCCAAGACCGACGGCGCGATATTCATATACAATCCGAAGATAAAGAAGGAATACAACGTTCCCAAGGATTCCAAGATATACTTGAAAGCGGGCAGCAAGGTGAAGGTGGGCGACGAGATCGCGTCAGGGGTGGCCTCAAAGAACATCGGCGTTGTGGTGTCCATCAGGGGCAAATGTGTCACTGTGGTGCCGGGGGAGAACTACACGATACCCGCTGGCTCAAGGATAGCCATTGACGACGGCAAGGATATAGCCGCCTACGATTTCCTGGCCAGGATCGAGAGCATCAGCAGGGACCCCAGCAAGACAAGGGATATCATCCAGGGACTTCCGAAGGTCGAGGAGCTCTTCGAGGCGAGGCGTCCGAAGGACCCCGCCATCCTTTCTGAGATCGAGGGGACGGTCGAGATATCGGAAAGGGAAGGGGCAAGGCTAATCACCCTCGCGGGAAGCGACGGCAAGCGTGAATACGCTGTTCCATACGATACCCGCATCAAGGTTGCAAGCGGCGACAAGGTCGCTGTGGGCATTGCGCTCACGGAAGGGAGCATAAACCCGCACGACATCCTGAGAATTCTCAATAAACAGGCTGTCCAGACATTCCTGGTGGACGAGATCCAGAAGATCTACAGGAGCCAGGGCGTTTCGATCAACGACAAGCACATAGAGACCATCGTAAGGCAGATGACCAGCAAAGTGAGGACCATCAATCCCGGGGATACGACGCTTCTGCCAGGCGAGCTTATCGAGAAAGTGGAGCTCGACAAGGTCAATGCGGCGAGCAAGGGCGAAGCCGCGACGGCCACCGAGGTGCTGCTTGGCATAACCAAGGCCTCGCTTTCGACCGAGTCGTTCATTTCGGCCGCGTCGTTCCAGGAAACAGCGAGGATACTTACGGAGGCCGCGATCAAGGGAAGGACCGACAAGATGTACGGACTCAAGGAGAACGTCATAATCGGCAAGCTCATCCCGGCCGGCACCGGCTTCTTCAGCTACAGGAACGTCGAACTTGTACCTTACATGATGAGCGGGCCGGTACCTGAGGCCGCAGAAGGAGCAAGTTAATGCCCACGATCAATCAGCTTGTAAGGAAAAGAAGGAGAGCGAAATCTTTTAAGAGCAAGGCGCCCGCGCTTTTCGGGAACCCTTTCAAGAGAGGCGTCTGCACCAGGGTCTATACGACGACGCCGAAGAAACCGAACTCAGCACTTCGGAAAGTCGCGAAGGTCAGGCTTACGAACGGCATGGAAGTCATCGCTTACATCCCGGGCGTAGGCCATAACCTGCAGGAACACTCCGTGGTGCTCGTAAGGGGAGGCAGGATAAAGGACCTTCCGGGCGTCAGGTATCATATAGTCAGAGGGACATTTGATACTACAGGGGTCGAGAACAGGAAGCAGGGCCGCTCAAGGTACGGAGCAAAGGCGCCGAAAGGCGGAGCGGCGAAGCCCGCTTGACGGAATAAGGAGAAAAAATGCCGAGAAGAGGACATATTAAGAGGAGAAAGATACTTCCGGACGCAGTGTACGGCAGCGTCCTGGTCCAGAAGTTCATCAACAAAATGATGTTCAAGGGAAAGAAGAGCACCGTCGAATCGATATTGTACGGCGCGCTGGATTCCGCCGCGCAGAAGCTGAAGAAGACGCCCCGGGAGGTCTTTGAGAAGGCTATTAATAATGTAAGGCCGCTCATGGAGGTCAAGCCGAGAAGGGTGGGGGGCGCCACATATCAGGTGCCGGTGGAAGTTCCCGAGGAACGGGGACAGGCCATCTCCATGCAGTGGATAAGGGAGAACGCGAGGAGCAGGGGCGGACACTCAATGGCGGAGAAACTTGCGGCCGAGTTCATGGACGCGTACGGTGGCGTGGGTGCATCGATGAAAAAGAGGGAGGACACGCACAAGATGGCCGAGTCAAACAAGGCCTTTGCGCATTTCAGGTGGTGACATGGTAAGAACGTATCCTATAGAGAAATACAGGAACATTGGCATCGCGGCTCACATAGACGCGGGCAAGACCACCACAACCGAGCGCATCCTTTTCTATTCAGGCAAGATCCATAAGATAGGCGATGTGGATGACGGCAATACCGTGACGGACTGGATGGTGCAGGAAAAGGAAAGAGGCATAACGATCACTTCTGCGGCGATCACGACGATGTGGAAAGGGTACAGGATAAACATCATAGACACTCCCGGACATGTGGACTTCACCGTGGAGGTCGAGAGGTCGTTAAGGGTGCTTGACGGCATGGTGGCGGTCTTCTGCGCGGTCGGCGGAGTGCAGCCCCAGTCCGAGACCGTATGGAGGCAGGCGACGAAATACCGCGTCCCCAGGCTCGCCTTTATCAACAAGATGGACCGCGTCGGCGCCGATTTCTTCCGGTGCGTCAAGCAGATTAAGGACAGGCTCCACGCGGTGCCCGTTCTTCTGCAGATACCGATAGGCGCCGAGGACAAGTTCGAGGGAGTGGTCGATCTTGTTGAGATGAAAGCGATCGTTTTTGAAGACGAGCTGGGCGCGAAGCCGATAGTGAAAGAGATACCGGCAGGCCTGCTGGAGAGCGCCAGGTCCTACAGGGAAAAACTGATGGAAGCGGCTGCCGAGGCCGACGATGCGGTGCTCGAAAAATACCTTGAAAAGCACGCCCTGACCAACGAAGAGATCAGGAAGGGAATAAGGAAATTGACGATAAACTGCAAGATAATCCCGGTCACGTGCGGAACGGCCTTCAAGAACAAAGGCGTGCAGCCGATGATGGACGCAGTAGTGGCATACCTGCCCTCGCCCGTTGACATACCGAACGTGAAAGGCCTCAACCCGAGATCCGGGTCCGACGAGGAGAGGGAACCCTCTGACGAGGCCCCGTTCGCGGCGCTCGCGTTCAAGATAATGACGGATCCTTTCGTCGGAAAGCTGATCTTTTTCAGGGTCTATTCCGGGACGCTGAAATCGGGTTCTTACATATTTAACTCAACAAAGGACTCAAAGGAGCGCATCGGCAGGCTTCTGCAAATGCATGCCGACAAGAGGGAGGAGATCGAGGAGGTCCACGCGGGCGACATAGCCGCAGCTGTCGGACTTAAAGGGACGGTCACGGGCGATACGATCTGCGAGGACGGGAAGCCCATAATACTCGAAGCCATCGTGTTCCCTGAACCCGTCATTTTCGTTGCCATCGAGCCGAAGACCAAGGCGGACCAGGAAAAGCTGGGCGTAGCACTTGGGCGTCTTGCCGAAGAGGACCCCACTTTCAGGGTCAAGGGCGATCCGGAGACCGGGCAGACGATCATCTCGGGGATGGGCGAGCTTCACCTTGAGATCATCGTCGACAGGCTGCTCAGGGAGTTCAGGGTGGAAGCGAACGTGGGCAAGCCGCAGGTCGCCTACAAGGAGACCATCAGGGGGAGTGCTGAGCAGGAAGGCAAGTTAATCAGGCAGACGGGAGGCCGCGGGCAATACGGTCATGTCTGGATAGA
>CAZSXD010000084.1:0-5108 GCA_964611075.1 uncultured bacterium | reverse complement strand
CCTTCTCATATCCCACGGCAGCAGCGACGGTGTCGAATGTCGTTCTTTTCATTTCGGATGTCAGCTTGAAATCCCTGTCGACAAGTATGATGACGGAAACCTTCCTGTTCCTTATGGAGTCGACCGTCACCCTGGCTATCACCTTGTTGAGTGGATAGATCCTGTTGAGCAGGGTCTGGACCTTTGACGTTAATTTATCCTCAAGGTCGAGCTTCGCCTGGACATCCAGCGCCGCCCTTTCCTTCCCTGTCTCGAACACGACCTGCTTTTCTTCCGTGACGGGGGCCTCGGCAGGGGCCGCCGGCTTCATTTCGGCGCCTGTCAGGATGTTGCCGTCGGTATCGATTATCGTGACGTTCGCGGGCTTGAGGTTCTCAACGCTTCCGGCGACCAGGTGAACTATGCCGCTCACCTGCGAGGGCGTAAGCGTTTCGCCCGGCTTCAGCTTGAGGAGGACAGACGCCGTGACTGGAGCGACGGTAGCCTCAAAAAGCCTTGTTTCGGGGATGACTATCTGCACCCTTGCGTCCTCAATGGCGCTTATCCTGTTGATGGTGCGGGATAGTTCGCCCGAGATCGCCCTGATGAACTGGATCCTCCTGTCAAAATCCGTCGCCCCGAGCTTCGTCTGATCGAATATCTCCCACCCCACCGTACCGCCCGCAGGCAGGTTCTTTTCCGCAAGCCCCAGCCGCGCCTCGTCCGCCCTTCCCCTGGGTATGGCTATCGCCCTTCCCTGGTCCTTTATCTGGTACGGGATCTTGAGCTCCTTGAGCCTTGTTATCACCTGGGCGGAATCCTTGAGGTCCAGATTTGAATATATGACCACATGGGACGGCAGCTTGGTCGTTGCGGTCTTCTCCCCGGTCACGGAGCATGATCTAATTCCCACGAGCACGAAGGTGAAAAAGACGACCATCGCAACGGTCGCTATTATCACTATCTGCCTGCCGGTCTGCCCCGCCGCAGGCGCCGGGGTCAATTCTTCCGCCATATTGTTCTAACCTTCCTATATCGGCATCTGGGTCAATTCCTTGAAAGAGCTCACCGCGTTGGTTATGGTCGTCACCGCAAGCTGCACCGCAATGGTCATTTTTGAAGTGGCGAGCATCACTTCGGAAAGCTCGACTTTCCCCTGGACATAAAGGTCCATCAGTCTGTTCGCGTTCATCTCCGTTTCCGAAACGCTGTTCATGGCATCTATCGCTCTTCCGAGCATGTCGTCAAAGATATTGCCGCCTTCGACCCTTGCCGGGGCGGGGGCCGCGGGAGCCGACAGCGGCGCGATGTCTTCGATCTGCGCCAGACGCACGGGATCTATCGGCGGATTCGCCATCAGCTCTTACTCCCCTTTCCAATCATTGTATCTGCAGTGTGGTCTGCGCCATCTGCTTGGTCGCGTTATAGGCCGTTATGTTCGCCTCATAAAGTTTTTCAACGTATACCATGTCGACCATTTCCTTCGCCATCGACACGTTCGGCAGCGACACATAACCGTCGCTGTCCGCGTCCGGGTGCCCCGGGTTGTAGACCTTCTGGAACGGCGTCGGGTCCTCGATCACATCCGTCATCTCTATCCCGCCCGACATCTTGCTCTCCGCTATGGAGAGGGCTGCGGAGAATTCCAGGGGCCTCTCGGAGAACACGGGTATCTTCCTCCGGTACGGCCCGCCCTGTGCGGTCCTGGTGGTCTGGATGTTCGCCAGGTTGCTCGAGATGATCTCCATGTTCTGCCTGTTTGCGTCAATAGCCGAAACGCTGATGTCCATCGCCTGATTAAGACCCATACATCATCGCCTCCCCTGCGTCGCCACGGTTCTCATAACGCTGATCTTGGAAGTCAGGAGCTTGACATATGCCGAGTGGTCGATCGAGTTCTTGGAGATCGCTGCCATTTCCTCTTCAAGTATCACGGTCTTGTTCGCGCGCTTGACCGCCTTGTCAAGGACCTCGTCAAATTCCAGGGCCTCGTACGCGGGGTTGTTCGCGTTAGCTATGTTCTGAGCGATGACCGCCTGTTTCTTCACGGCCCTCTCGATCGCCATTTCAAGGTTGTCGAAAGTGGGATCGAAAATACTTACCTTCGGCACTTCCCTCTCGCTCATTTCAGCCTCTCTTTCAGGAATGAAACGGCCTTGCCTATGACCCTGTTCACCTTGCTCCTCGAGAGCCTCATCTTTGAGGCGATGTCCTTCTGGCTCATGTCCTTGTCAAAGAAAAGTTCGACGACCCTCTGGTCAAGCTCCGGCAGTTCCTTAAGCGAGCCCTTGAGCCTCGACCTCAGTTCCGAGAATTCCACCTCCTCGGCCGGCGTTCTTTCCGCGGAAACGTTCACCTCGATGCCCGATTCCGCCGCCGACTCAAGGGACATGAGGTACATCAGTGCGGAGGCCGAAACGATCTTCTTGATCTTCTTGATCGCGTTCTTGAACTCCTCCTCAGTGATCTCCCTCTTCTCGTATGTCTCCTCCTCTTCCTTAGCCCCGACCTTCTCTTTCTTTTTCGTCAGGACAGCGTAGCCTTTCTTGGCCACGTCCCTTATCATGACCTGCACCCTGTAGGGCACCGGGTTGTAATTCTTGAGGCCGTCCAGTATCTCGCCTCTTATCCTGTACGAAGCGTACGTCTCGAACTTGACGCCGCGGCCGGGGTCGAAGCTCTTCCATGCCTTCATCAGGCCCACCGTGCCGTCCGCGACAAGGTCGTTGTAGTCGATGCTGGGGGGAAGCCCCTTGCTGGAAACGATGGAAGCGATGGAGTGCACCAGCGGCATGTACATCTCCGCCATCTGGATCGGCATGTCTTCCTTATCGATCTCTTTGCTCACCGTTCTTTTCTTAATGGCCATCATTTATTGGTCGGGAACAGCTTGTCAAAGCCGAACGCCTTCGAGCTTGCCATGTCCCGCGAGACCTTTGCAAGGAAAATGTCGTTGTAGAGGTTGTCGGAGAACGTCCCGAGCGCGCCTTCCTCGCCGAACATGGAGCTCTGCGCCTTGAAAACGTCCTTCATTATCTGGGCCAGGAACATGGAAACAAATTCCTTCTGCACGTCCTCCTTGCTCCTGACCTTGCCCACACCGACGTTGCGGCCGAGCGCGTAAAGCGGGTCTATGGCCGGAACGAAATAGTCCACTTTTACATCACCTCTATGTCCGCGGAGATCGCCCCCGCGGCCTTAACTGCCTGAATTATCGAGACAGTGTCCTTCGGCCTTATCCCCAGCGCGTTCAGCGCGGAGACGAGGCCTGAGAGCGTTGATTCCTGGTTGATCGTGACATTTACGTCACCGTACGAAACCGCCACCGGGGCGACGCGCACGTTCTCTCCCATCACTATCACACCCGTCTGCTCATTTATGACGACCTTTGCGACGGCATCCGGGACGATCGTGAGGTTCTCTATCCTCGCTATGAAGTCCACCATGTCCATGTTCTGTTCTTTTGAGGCGAATATCATGCCCGCATCCCTGGCCCTGGCATCATAGCCGGACACCTTTATCGCCGTGACTATCCTTGAGGCCGTCGTGAAGTCCGGCCTGTCCAGCACTATCGTGATGAAATCCTCCTTAAGGGTGACCGGCACGTCCTTTTCCACCAGCCCCCCGCCGGGGATACGCGCGACGTTCGTCTGCCTTTTCTCTATTTCGGGGGACCTGCCCTCGGCTCCCGTCACTCCCAGGGACAGGCGTCCCTGCGCCACTGCATAAACGTTCTCATCGGGGCCCTGCAACTGCGTCATAAGAAGCGTGCCCCCCTGGAGGCTCGTGGCGTCGCCGAGGGACGAAACGGTGACATCGATCTTCTGGCCGGGATTGACATAAGGAGGGAGCGTCGCCGTGACCATCACCGCCGCGACGTTCCTTGACCTGAACTCTTTCGCCTGCGGCGCTATGCCCATCTTGGACAGAAGATTCGTCAAAGCCTGCTTAGTGTATTCCGTCTGTATCGAGTCGCCGGTGTTCTTGAGCCCGACAACAAGTCCGAAGCCCATAAGCTGGTTCTCTCTTGCCTCAAGAACGTGCGCGATGTCCTTTATGCGGACGGGGTTCGGGGCAGAGAAGGAGCCTGTGCTCCAGACGCCGGGTCCGAGAGCAAGGAGCACTGCGGTCACAATATAAAATAATCTTTTCATTTTAGAAAACCCAGTTAAAGATGCGGCTCAGTATTCCCGGCTCGCCCGCTTCGTTAACCGACCCCGTTCCTTTCACCGAAACCGTCGCCCCCGCCACCTGGTAAGAATAAACGCTGTTCTGCAAACTCACATCCTTCGGCCTGATCATGCCGGATATCTTTATCGTCTGCATCTCGTCATTGACCTCCACCTTGTGCTCGCCGGAAATGATCAGGTTGCCGTTCGGCAGGACCTTGATGACCACCGCCGCGACCTTTGCGGTGACGTTGCTGGTCCTCGTGGTGGAGCCGAGCCCCTTGTAGGTATTGCCGAGAGAGCCGCTTGCGGCCTTGGACGGATGGTACATGGACTGCAGGTTGGAATTGAACGAGGCGGCGAGGCTGTCGCTGGCGTTCGTGTCGGTCCCTGCCTTCTGCGCCGCAGATGTGGTCTCAAGTATGATTATCGTCACTATGTCCCCCACCTTGAACGCCTTGCTCACCGAATACGGGGATGAAGCATTGCTGTTCCAGATGGAATCGGGAAAAGACGCAAGACTCAAGACGCAAGACTCAAGGATAAGGAATGATACTAAAAGTTTTTTCATTTTATCTTATTCCTTTCGTCTACAAGGACGATCCTGGGCTTCAAGACTTTAAGCTCGCTCTCATCGACCAGCGCGTACGCTATCACGATTATCCTGTCGCCCGGGTCGGCAAGACGCGCGGCGGCGCCGTTAAGGCAAGCCTCGCCGGCCTTGCCGGGAATGGTGTAGGTCTCGAACCTTTCGCCGTTATTGACGTTCACCACCTGCACGCGCTCGCCGGGCAGGATGTCCGCATTCTCAAGAAGCTTGCCGTCGATCGTTATGCTGCCTTCGTAATTGATATTGCACTCCGTCACCGTCAGCCTGTGCAGTTTGGCTTTTAGCATCATCCTCATCATTTTACCGACACCTCGTCGTTCCCCATCACGATGCCCACAAGTTCCTTCCCG
>CAZSXD010000083.1:0-5119 GCA_964611075.1 uncultured bacterium | reverse complement strand
TCACCTTCAACGGCGTTGATATAACGCATAAAACCATTGATGAGCGCGCGCGCCTGGGGATAACCATGGCGTGGCAGGAGCCCGCGAGGTTCGAAGGGATACCGATAATCGATTTCATACTTCTTGGAAGCGAAAAGAAGGGCCATACTCTGGCCGAAGATTATATGGATAAAATGCGACTGACCGTGAGCGAATACAGGATGAGACAAGTTGACAAGACCTTGAGCGGAGGCGAAAGGAAAAAGATCGAGCTAGCATCGGTCATGGCGATGAAGCCGAAGCTCGCGATACTTGATGAGCCTGACTCCGGCATCGACATGCTTTCCCAGTCGGCGGTAACGAACATGATAAAAGAGATCAAGGGCCATGGCGGATCCGTGATATTGATAACTCATGATGAAGAGGTCGTCAAGGTGGCTGATCGGGCTTCGCTGATGTGCAGCGGAGTGGCTTTCAAGGTCGGCCGGCCACATGAAATCATCAATTATTACAAAGAGCACTGCAAGCCCTGCCCGACCAAGCACTACCCTTCAAAGGAAGACGGTAAATGATGGATATTTCAAAAGATTATGAAATGATGCTTGAGGCTTATAAAAATGCCGAAGGAAATCCCGATGTTTTCTCGGACTCAAAGATAGCGCATCTTGTCGTACATAAGAATCTGGTGCTGGGAAAACATCTCGTCCCCGGCCTGGAAGTCGAGCCGAAAGAAACAAAGCACGGAATTGACCTGAAAATAAGGGTCCTGCCGAATGTAAAGCTTGAGTACCCGATACATCTTTGTTTCGGGATCCTCCCGAAAGAAGGCAAGCAGCTTATAAATATCGACGCCGAAGTGGGCGAGAATTCGAAAGTTAGCCTCCTTGCTCATTGCATATTCCCCAATGCTGTCAAAGTCCAGCATCTTATGGAGGCGAAGATACGCGTAAAAAAGAACGGAGCTTATGAATACAATGAGGTCCATTTCCACGGAGAGGAAGGCGGAGTGGAGGTCGTGCCCAGAGCAAAAGTATACCTGGAAGAGGGCGCGCGCCTCACCACAAATTTCCAGCTGATCCACGGGAGGGTCGGCAAGCTTGACATAAATTATGAGGTGGAAGCCGGAAAGGATTCCGTCACAGAAATGCTCGCAAAAGCATACGGATACGGGAAAGACATTATCAAGATCAGGGAAAGCTGCATCCTTAAAGGCGACGGGGCAAGAGGGATAATCAAAAGCCGCGTGGCGGTAAAGGACGAGGCAAAGAGCGAGGTATATTCCGAGATCAAAGCTTACGGGAAAAACTCCCGCGGGCATGTGGACTGCGTTGAGATCGTCCAGGATAGAGCCCAGGCAAGGGCGGTCCCCATTGTTGACGTCTTTGAGCATACTGCCAAGGTAACCCATGAAGCCGCGATAGGAAGCGTCGATAAACGGCAGCTCGAAACCCTGATGGCAAGAGGTTTGCGCCAGGACGAAGCGGTAGATATAATCATAAAAGGGATGCTTAAATGACCACTTTACTATGGATAATCAGCGCAACGATCGTGGACAGCCTTGTGGGGCTGGTGGGGGTTTTCAGTCTTTTTGTCAGCGAAAAGTTGCTGAATAGAGTTCTAAAAATTCTTGTCGCTTTTTCTGCCGGCGCTTTGCTTGGCGGCGGATTTTTCCATCTCCTGCCCGAAGCGATCGAAAAAATGCCGGTCATGTCCGCTTTTGGCATCACAATAATCGGCTTTCTGATATTTTTTGTCCTTGAAGAATACCTCCACTGGCATATGTGCGAAGGGGAATGTGAGCGACATCCCTATACATATCTGATGGTGATAGGGGATTCGATACACAATGTGCTGGACGGCCTTGTGATAGCGGGCGCTTTTATGGTGAGCATTCCCCTCGGCATTGTGACCACACTGGTGATAATCGCCCACGAGGTTCCGCAGGAACTTGGAGTGTTTGCCGTGCTTGTATCTGGCGGATTCAGCAAGTGGAATGCGATCCTTTACAGTTTCTTCGCTCAGTGCACCTGCGTCCTCGGCGGCATTGCAGGGTATCTTTTTATGAGCAGGATCTCCGTCCTTGCAAACTGGATGCTGCCCTTCGCCGCCGGAGGTTTCATTTATATCGCGGCCGCCGACCTGATCCCGACAATGCATGAGGCGGAAGGGGCGGAAAAAATAACTTCGTCGGTCTGGCTGATCCTGGGCATCCTGTTCATGCTTTATATCAAGCTTGCGTTCAACGCATAAGGTGCGGGGTTATCAGGAATATCACGTCAGTTTTTGTTTTTTCCCTGACGCTCCTCCGGAAAGCCTGTCCGATCAACGGCACCTCCGATAAGACGGGTATCCCCGATATGTTCTCGCGTTCACATTCGTTTATTAATCCCCCGATCGCAAGTGTCTCGCCGTCGTTCATCCTTACGGTAACGGACGCGTTGCGGGTGGATATCACCGGGAACTCGCCCGCGCTGGTCGTGCGCCATTCGGAAACATTGCTGACCTCGGGCTTGATCGTCGAAATTATTGTCCCATCATTCGCAACCTGAGGAAGTATCCTGAGGCTTACGCCTGCGTCGATGTACTGCACGGTCCACTGATTCGACGTCGAGCTCGCTCCCGCCGGCACCGCATAAGGGATGCGGCTGCCTATGTTTATTTCCGCCTCTTTGCCGTCAAGAGCGGAGATGCGCGGGGAGGCCAGAACTTTCGCTTTTCCCTTTGCCACGAGCAGATCGAGAGCGCCTTGAATGTTCGCTGACGTGAATTTACCGCCTGGATCGACTGAAAATTTAAAACTCCCCTGTTCCTGCCCCCATATCACGCCTAGGTCGGACAGCCCGCTCTCCGAGACCTCGATCACTTTTCCCTCGATCAATATCTGCGGGATCTTCTTATCAATGGATTCGATTATTCCTCTCGCGTCCTTGATATCGTTCTCTTCCCCCCTTATCACGATCATCTTTGAATCGTCATTGGTTACCGCAATCGCATTTGGAATCACTCGCGATATGGTCTCGACCGCCTTTTGAGGCGAGATATTCTTCAAGGTGAAAACCCGGCAGATCATTTTCGGCGTTTCTGCTTTCGGCCGCAGGCTGTCGTATGAGGCAACGAGTTCGCGCTTGGGCTCGGCCTCCTCTGCTTCAGCCGTAGGCAAAGTTATTGCTGTCAAGGTTGATGAGGATTCTTGAGGGCTTGAGCATCCCGAAGTTGCAATAATAATTAAAAATATTAGTAATCCCGAAATCTCACGAAAATGCCTATCACGAATATTCGAAAAGAGATATCTCGAAAACCCGAACATCACGAAACCTCCCGAAAATTAATTTTTTTATCAGAAATGCTGCGAAGAATTCGCTTATTTTTCACGCCTTCGCGGGTAAAATTGGCAATAATCCCGAGGTCAAAGTTGGTAGCCTTGAGATAATTTAAGACCTGAAAGATATCTGTTCTGGTTATTGCATTCTTGGATTTGATCTCGAGCACAAACTTGCTATCGATGAGGAAATCAAGATAGTAACGACCAATAAATCGTCCGTTGTAATTCAAATCAACCCTCACCTGCTCCAAATATGGAATATCGTTTTCAATAAGAGCTTGTTTGACTGCTTTTTGATAGTATTTTTCCTGAAATCCCCCGCCCAATTTTTTGTAAATATCGAAAAGGATCCCAACTACTTTAAAACTTAACTCTTTATGCAATATTTCTGTCATCTGATTTTGCCGCCCTTTCGGGTATTTCGCGAGTTTTGCGTTTTCGTGAAATGCCCCTTTTCGCATTTTCGCGATATTCTTTTTCGGGAGATTTCGCGATATAAGGATTACAGCAATTTTATTGCCAGTCGATCATGAGGGGATTGAGCCTTAAATTGTAGGAAAATCGGTCAATGGATGACGGGAATCACTACATTTTCTTGAAAAGAAGGACCAGGTCGCCGGCCTTTTGTATGAGGTAAGTCGGTCTCTTGAATTCCTGGCCTATCCCGGGGAATGATCTCGCATTCGAGATGATGAAGACGTCTCCCCCCTCGTTGACGACGGACCTTAACGCTATTATGTCGTTCTCCCATATCACGGGCCTGTCCAGGTAGAACATGATGCTCCCCCTGTTCAGCACGTCATACCCGACGATCATTTCCCTGCCGGTATACATGGAGTTGATCCTCTGCGATATCTCTTTCATCGGTTTGAAACTGTCCAGTGAGATCATGGTGCTTGAAGCCGTGTAAAGAGCGAAAATAAGCATCGTAATGACAAGTATCACGACCGCATGTATCCCCTGCTTGCTCCTGAAGAACGAAAGGAAAGCGACCAGGCTGCCTGAGCCGAGCACCAGGAAAGTGACGTTCATGTCGGCAAAGATCCTTTCAAAGCCGTCCGGGCTGTCGAATACCTTGAACATGACGCCGATCACCATGAGAATGACCGCAGTGACAGCAAGCGCTTTGAAGGACCTGCGGACAAGGACGTCCAGTCCGGAGTCCTCCCCGGAAAAATGATCCGACAGCATCTTCGAGACCGATATCGCGGCAAAAGGGTAGAACGAGAAGACATAACCGGGGAGCTTGGTCTGTGCGGCCGTGAAGAACAGGAAAACGATCGCGAGCCACATCACGGTCAGGAGGTTATCGGGATCGCCGCGTTTTTCCCACTGGTATTTGACCGAATGATACAGGAAAGGCGTCCAGGGAAGAAAACCCACGGTGATCACGATCAGGTAAAAATACCACGGGGCGTAATGCGCCTCGATCGGGTGGAGGTACCTGCCAAAAGTATAGAAGCTGAAAACGCTGTCAATGAAAGACCTGCCGTGGACCGCTGCTTCCGCGGTGTACCAGCTCCCGCCTGTCAGGTAGGCTATAACGAGTCCCGGCAGCAGCTTGAGATTTACGACGGCGCGCAGGTTCTTCGTTGCCGCAAGGTATGCCGTTATGATGAGCAGAGGCAGCACGATCCCCACCGGCCCTTTTACGAGCACGGCGAATCCCATTGAAAGGAAGGAAAGATAGTAATACCTTGCAAGCTTATCCTCAAGCCAGTATATGAAGAAATAAACCGACATTATCATGAAGAAAACAAGCGGGGGGTCGAATGTCGCTATCCGGGCCTGAATTATCACCTGCAGGCTCGTCGCAAG
>CAZSXD010000082.1:0-5198 GCA_964611075.1 uncultured bacterium | reverse complement strand
GCTTCCTTCCCCCCAGGACATGGAAATGCAGATGGTCCACCGCCTGTCCGGCATCGCTTCCCCTGTTCATCACCACCCTGAAACCTGACGCGTCCACGCCTTTCTTTCTGGCTATTTCCGCGACCGCCACGAAAATGGCCGGAAGCCGCGGGCCCAGCTCCGAAACATCGGTCACGTGCTCTTTTGGTATCACCACCACGTGCACCGGCGCCATCGGCGATATGTCGTCAAAAGCTGTCACCGATCCGTCCTCGTATACCACCGAGCTCTTCAATTCATGGCTGGCTATCCTGCAGAAAACGCAGTTCATTTGTTCTCCCCGCCTTCGTACTGCAGGCAGCACATCAGGCGGCCGCAAACGCCGCTCGTCTTTGTCGCGCTGATGGATATGCCCTGTTCCTTCAATGCCTTCACCGCCACGTGCCTCGGCTTGTCAAGCCAGGCAACGCAGCACAGCGGCCTCCCGCATGGTCCGAGCCCTCCCACGATCTTCGCCTCGTCCCTGGGCGAAACAAGGTGCATTTCCACCTTGGCATCCAGCTTCGCGGAAAGGTCCTTCGCCAGCTCCCTTATATTAAGCGACTTTTTCTGCGCCGTCATCCGGTAATAAAAGTGCACCTTTTTGTCGTCAAAAAGGTATTCCACGTTTATTATCTTCACCGGCAGCTCATGCTCTTTCGCCTTCTGCATCCCGATCTTGAGCGCGCTGCTCTCCTTCGCGTCCAGGGCCTCGATCTTTTTCAGGTCCTCCGGCGTGGCATAGCGCATGACCTTCCTGAGGCGGACCTCCCTCGTCACGCCCTTCGGGAAGCCTTTCTCGAACGACGCTATCTGGCCGGCTTCAAGGCCCCGGTCCGTCTCGACTATGACCTTGGCGCCTATCTTGATGGCCTCTTCCTTGTATCCCGTTATGGGACATATGCGCCCGAACTTGCGCAGCCTTATGGCAAGATGCTTAATCGCAACCCCCCTCCTTCATTTTCATCGCAAGGACCATGCTGTCCATTGCAAGTCTTTTGTTCGCGTGCCGCTGGAGAGAGCTCACTGCATTGAACACCGGCTTGATGGCGGCAAGCTCTTTCATCGGGGACGCGTCCACGGCCGTCCTGTAGGCCGTGATCGCCGACCTCAACATGTCCTCAAGCGCCTCGTTTGAGCTCAACTCTTCCGAGAACGACAACAATTCAGGTATATCCGTCTGTCCAACCCGGCGCAGCCTTTCGGCGATCTCCTTCACTGCGGGATCGGAAGCGGGCCTCTCCTCCCGGAACGGCACCTTCTGACACCGCGAAGATATCGTCCTTAACATCCTGCTTTCCCTGTCGGTCGTGAGCATGAAAAGGACATTGTCCGCCGGCTCCTCCAGTGTTTTAAGGAAGCTGTTCGCGGCTTCCTCCGTCATCCTGTCTGCCCGGTCGACGATGACCACTTTCCATGAAGCAAGTGTGGGGCCGAACCTCGCAAAGGAGGATAGTTCCCTTATCTGATCGATCTTTATGCTTGAGGCGGCGCCGGAAATAACAAGTACATCCGGATGGGTGCTGTTCTTTATCCTTCTCCTGTCCTCATTAGTATCGTTGAGCACTGCGGCGAAGGATAATGCCTCTTCAAGCAGTACGGATGCATCAGGTCCGGAAAAAAGATAAGCGTTCGGAACGCGCCCCATTCTGGCGGCGTTCATCAGGATTTTTCTGGATGTATCGCTCAAAAATCATCACCATTGTTATTATATCAAATCCCGAATATTATTTCCTCATGCAACTTTCCGGGAAGCGCTGTATACGTCCGCAACGCTTCTGATCTGCTTGAGGACGTTGGACAGATGCGGCAAGTCGTTCACGTCGACGACAAGCTTGAGTATGGCCGAGCTCCCTTTTTTCGTCTTTACGGTCGCCGCCGAAACGTTGGTCTTTGTCTCGGCGATCTTCTCAAGTATGTCGTGAAGCACGCCCACCCTGTCAAAAGCCTCCACCTCGATCTCCACCGGATAAAGGATCTCTGTATCCCCGCTCCACTCCACATTGACGAGTTTCTTCTGCGCCTCCTTCTCCTTGACCACGTTAGGGCAGTCCGCCTTGTGCACGGCCACACCCCTGCCTTTCGTGACAAAACCGATTATATCCTCGCCAGGTATCGGCCGGCAGCATTTGGAGAACCTTATCAGCACGTTCGTCATGCCCGCCACCGTGATGCCGGCCTTCCTTTTTACTTTCCGCCTCGCGGTCAGCATCGGCTTTATCGTTTCCTCCTCGAGCGGAGCGACGCCGTGCTTCTTCTCCCACAGCGATCTGAACCTCTTGGCCACGACGAAAGGCGAGAGTTCGCCGTACCCGATCTTTTCCAGCATCTCTTCGAACCCGCTCACGTTGAATTCATTGTTGAACTTGCCTGTCTCGACCCCGGCGATCACGGCAGATGGCTCAAGCATCATTTTCCTGATCTCCTCGTTGAGCATTCCCCTGCCCCGCTCCACATTCTCCTCTTTTTTCTGTTTCTTGAAGAATGACTTTATCTTTGTCCTTGCGGCAGACGTCTTTACGAAATTGAGCCAGTCGATGGAAGGACGGTCGGTCTTTGAGGTTGTCACTTCCACGATGTCGCCGTTCTTCAGGCGGTAATCCAGGGGGACTATCTTTCCGTTCACTTTCACCCCCGTGCACCGGTGCCCCACCTCCGTGTGGACCATGTAAGCGAAATCCACGGGCGTGGAATCCACCGGAAGCGCATGGACCGCCCCCTTGGGCGTGAAAACAAAGACTTCGTCGGTGAAAAGGTCTATCTTCAGGCTTTCCATGAAATCCCTGGCGCTCGATGCGTCCTTCTGCCAGTCGAGGATCGACCTCAGCCATTCCATCTTCTGGTCGAACGCGCTCACCTTTCCGCCTTCCTTGTACCTCCAGTGCGCGGCGATGCCGCATTCCGCCACCTTGTGCATCTCCGTACTTCTTATTTGCACCTCGACCGGCTGGCCTGAGTCGCCTATCACGGTGGTGTGCAGGGACTGATAGCCGTTGAGCTTGGGCATTGCTATGTAATCCGTGAACTTCCCCGGTATGGGCTTCCAGGCGGCGTGCACAAGGCCGAGGACTGCGTAGCATTCCTTGACCGTTCCCACTATTATGCGCACCGCCAGAAGGTCGTAGAGGTCCTCGTACTCAAGGTTCTGCTCGACCATTTTCCGGTAAATGCTGTAAAAATGCTTCGGCCTGCCGTGGACCTCCGCCTTGATGTCGACCTTCGACAGGATGTCGTTCACCTTCCGGACAAACTCCTCTATCCTTTCCTCCCTTTCCTGCCTCCTCTCGGTCACCCTCTTCCTAATCTCCTCGTATTTGTCGCGCTCAAGGAACCTGAACGCCAGATCCTCCAGCTCCCACTTGAGCCGCCATATCCCTATCCTGTGGGCGAGGGGGGCGAATATTTCCCGCGTCTCTATCGAGGTCTCTATCTGCTTTTCCTTCGGCAGGTATTCGAGCGTCTGCATGTTATGAAGCCTGTCAGCGAGCTTGATGATGATGACCCTTATGTCCTCGCCCATCGCCAGCAGCATCTTGCGGAAGTTCTCCGCCTGCCTTTCCTCGCGGCTTTCAAAGACAAGCCTGCCGAGCTTTGTCACGCCTTCGACGAGGTATGCGGTCTGCTCCCCGAACTGCTTCGCGATATCTTCGCGCTTTGCCTTTGAGTCCTCCACCGTGTCATGGAGGAGAGATGCCGCAATAGTGTATGCGTCCTGTTCAAGGTCGGCAAGTATGCCGGCAACGGCGAGAGGATGAGTTATGTAGGGGTCCCCGGAAAGCCTTTTCTGCCCTTCGTGGTGCCTGGCCGCGAAATCGTAGGCTTTTTCCACGAGTGTTGTGTCAGCATCGGGATCGTACCTCTTGATCGCGGCGGTAAGTTCAGCTATGCCTGTCAAACGTCACCTCCGGATCACCTGCCAAGCCCTCTTTTGTACTGGCGCTGTCTTCCCATGACGCCGATGCTCGGCGGCAGGGCGCTCCTTCTTTTCTCCATCTCCGGCGGCCTGTGCCGTTCCGGCTGGGCGAACGACTTGTTGACGGCAAGTATCCTGCAGGACGTTTCCGCGCAAATCGTCAATTCCAGCGCTTCGGACAGGTTCTCCGCCACGGCGAATGTGCCCAGCTCCTTCACCACCGACACGGCATACCCTGACTTGTATATCGGCGGAAGGAATCTGGAAAGTTCATCGATCCTGGCGCCTGCGGGCGATGTCCTTGCCCTGACGACGGGAATGGACCTGAGGAGCATCTGGCCGCGGGAATCGGGAGGCATTATCTTGTTCTCGATGTTCATTGACAGGGCTATGGCGTTAGGCGGATATGCCTGGATAATGGCCCCGAACTGGGTTTCCTTGTATATCGCCCTGTGCACAGGAAGGTCATCGGAAGCGTTGCCCGCTTCGCCTTCGAGTCCCGTCTCCACGATATCGCTTTCCCGGAGGTCCCTCAGGACGGCCCCTTTCCTTGTTATGTATATCTTGTCGCCTTCCTTAACGCTAAGTGTCCCGCTCGTCAGGCCCGTAAGGCCCCGTTCAAACAACGCTTTTCCCGCACTAATGAAATCCGCCGTGTTCACCATTATATCCACCCTCTCCTTTTCAATTCCTGAATTATCACCGCTGCAGCCTTTTCCGGAGCCAGCTTTCCCGAATCTATGACCACTTCCGCATTCCTGTTCTCTTCATACGGCACGTCCACACCCACCACCTTGCCCAGGCCCTCGAACTCCTTTCCTGTTCTTTTCCTTTCCATCGCCTTCTTGTAGAGGTCCGCAAGCACGTGCCCGCCGGTCCTCTGCGACTCCCTTTCCATGCAGACCTCTACCGGGCAACTGATGAATACCTCGAGAAAATCCTTTATGGAACGCCTTGCCTCGTCCCTCCACGCAAGCCTGTGGGCCGTCGCGTCGAACACAACGTTCTTTCCGCCGCGAAGGGCCTGCAGGCCGTCGCTGATAAGCCTGCGGTACACCAGATCGCGCTCCTCGTCGGTGAACTTCGGCTCTTTCACGTACTTCTTCCTGATATCATCAAGCCGGAGATATTCCACATTATCGAGCTTTTCTAAAAGTTCTCTTGCGATCGTGCTCTTCCCGCTCCCGGGAAGCCCGGTTATCCATACTGCGAAAGGCATTTGACTCCTCCGGAGCCTTAGGCTAAACGCCTCGGCTCCACTATGTCG
>CAZSXD010000081.1:0-5230 GCA_964611075.1 uncultured bacterium | reverse complement strand
CGGTCGCCTGACCGCCCACGACCTCTCCCCATGCGTCCCCGAGGTCGTAGAATATGACACCCTGGAAGATCTCGTTGAAGGTATAGCGATATTCGATATTAAATATCAGCTTGCGCACGCCAAGCCTTGCTTCGCTTGGGAAATAACCCCTCACGGTGTTCGCGCCGCCGCACCAGTACAATTCGCCGAGCGGCACGTCGCCGAAGCCTGTGCCCGTGCCGGCGTGGAGGGCGAGCACCTGGTTGGTCCCCAGCTTTATGAACTCGTTGAGGTCAAGCCCGAGTTTTGTGTAATTTGTGATCGCGTCCGCTTTTTTCCAGCCTTTCCTGACCGAGATGGTGTACAGCTTGCCTTCCGTGGGGTTCATCCAGAAGTCGCGGGTATCATATGATATCGAGTATCCCACAAAGTCGGAGACGTAAGGCTCAAAGGTCGCCGAATCCGTGTCGTCCTCGTCGTCATTAGGCGTCGGAGTGACGGTCTCGCTGCCGAACGAGAAAGTATGCGAGAAGTATTCCCTGAACGGCCTGCTGAGCGAGATGTCCCATCCTACCCTGAGGGCGTCCCTGATCAGGTTCCCGTATATGTCCGGTCCGGCCGTGTTCCACACCCTGTAGGTCATGGAGGTCCTCGGCCCGAAGTATTCCGGCAAGAACCAGGGATAATAATACTTCAACTGGTAGGTGGTGAGGGTCTGTCCCCACTGTGCCCTTATCATACTGGCGTGGCCGGTCCCGAAAAGGTTGTTGAGGCTCAGGTCTACGAAACCGAACCATCCCTCGCGTTCACCGAACCCGCCGCCGAAATTGATCGTGCTGGATTTCGTCTCCTTAATGTTCAGGACGAGGACTATCTTTTCCGGAGAGCTGCCCGGCTCGAAGTTCGGCTTGATCTCCGAGAAAAAACCCAAGTTGAAAACGCGCCTCAGGTCCTTCGACAGGTTCTTCTCGTTGAGGACGTCGCCTGGCTTTGTGTCCACTTCCCTCATGATAACGTAATCCCTGGTCACATTGTTCCCTTCCAGAGCTATGGACTCTATGACCCCTTCGATCAGCTTGACCTTGAGGATGTCCGTTTTCGGGTCTGTCGCCACGTCGGCGACGCGGGCGATCGTGTAGCCGTTCTCATGATAATAATTGTTGATGACCGCTATGTCCTCCTGGAGCGTTTTGTAGTTCAATATTTCCCCGACCTTCGTCCTCATGAGGCCGGAAAGAACTTCATCGCTGTACACGGAATTTCCCTCAAAGGAGATGCCTGCGAGCTTGGGATTCTCGATGACATTGAATATTATCTTGGTGCCGCGCGCGTAGGACTCAAAAGATGCGGAAACATCCTCGAAGAAACCCGTTGCATAGATCGCCTTAAGGTCGCTTGTCACCTTCTCCTCTATCAGGATATCGCCGATGCGGCTGAAAACGGCGTCAAGTATGATGTTCTCGGCGACGGAGGCATTGCCCCTTATTTCGATGGCGGTCACAAGCGGGCCCACCTCCACTTTTCTGGCGGGAGCGGTGAGCTTGAGCCCGCCCTCAGGAGAACCGATCATGACGCCAAAGGCGGGCATCGCCAACACACAGAACAGCATCGCGGCAATAAATTTACTTTTTGTCATAAAAGACCCCACAAGGCACAAAGTTTATCATAGTTTTTCATAGCTGGTAACCTGCTTTTAAGGTGACCTTGTAATAATCGCTTTCTTCCTCAAGGAAGCTGAAGGGCTCCCTGTAGTACACCACCGATACTATGGGGGACAGCTTGTAGGTGAGCTGGTAGTTAAGGAACGCCTTGTTGATGACGGGCTGTTCCTGAACGGCCTGGGAATACTTCACGTCCAGGTAGAACCTGTCGAAGAAGTTCTTCACGGCACCTATGCCGTACATCGTTTCCGGTGCGGCCGTCTGCGGGCTGAGGGGCGTTTCCGTCTTTTCGGGGAGCATATTCCTCAGGTCCTTGCCGAAATTGTATTCAAGGGTCAGGCTCTCGAGCTCGAGGGACCTCGCCAGGTTCCTTTCGACGTCCCTGAGGATGTAGCTGTTGAGACGGCTGTTCAGGTAATCCACGAGCACGCTGTTGGCGTCTACGCCTTCCACGCCCTTTTCGGTTATCCCGAGAGGGCCCTTGATGAAATCAGGGAGCAGAAGGACCTTTATCTCTTCCTGGTCATACTTGCCGGGAACGAGCTCCGGAGGCTGTTTGCTCGTATCCTCGATGAACGAATCGAAAGTGAGATTTATGCCGGTCTCCTTGTCCTTCGAAAAGGGAATGCCGGTTATCCTTGAAACCACCAGCACGTTGACCGTCTGGTACTGGACGGTCTCGCCGGCTTTTGCGTCCCCCACTTTTTCTGTGTCCTTTATCTTGATCTCCGATGACAGGTTCAGGTATGGCAGGCTTCCGCCGGAAAAGACGGCGGAATTCTCCTTCACTTTTTCCAGGCTTGAGCCGAAAAGCTCCTTTTGCCTGTCCTCCGTCATAAGGGAGAATTCACGGTTAAGTATGTTCACGGTCCCGTGTTTGAACAGCGTCTTTCCGGTGATGCCAGGTTCATCGAGCGTCCCGGATATCATGATATTCTCTCCCTGGACCTCAAGGTTCATCAGGAGATTGCTGAAATCCGTGCTTATGAGGTTCTTCACGTCGCCTGCGGAAACATAGGTGTTCTTCAGGATGTTGAGCTGAAGGTCCAGGCCTGCCGGCGGGAGAGAGCTCTTCTTTGACATGTCCGGGAGGGTTATCACGCCGTTCTGCACCGTGAAGATGCCGGAAAGCACCGGCGCGGCCTCTTTACCCTCTGTGCTGGAATATCCGCCCTTCAGCGAAAAGTTCCTTACATCCATGTCGCCTTTATAAAGGTTGGGGATGTCGACATAGAAGCTTCCGTCAGCCAGCGCAAGGTCCATGTCGAGCCTTTTTCCGCTTCCGTAAATGCCGTCCCAGTCTACATAGCCCGAGATCTTAACTTTGTTCACCTGGTTCGCTGTCCACGAGCCTGCCCATTTCGCGGAGAACGATTCAGTTGAAACGCGGTTATCCCTGATATTTATCCATGATCTTATCGCCCGGAGACTTGAATTCATGGGAACGATCCCGATGTCCGCTCCTTCAAGGCTTATGTTCCCGTTGATACATGGATGACGGATGCTGCCCGTTACCCTTAATGAGGCTTTGCCGTCCTCATTTCCGCTCAGCCAGAGAATGTCCTGGGACATCAGGGTCAAAAGGCCGACCGCACTACCTTCAAGCGTGATGTTCATGGATATGCCTTCAGAGGTGAGAGG
Source organism: uncultured bacterium (assembly GCA_964611075.1). Lineage (GTDB taxonomy): Bacteria > Margulisbacteria > WOR-1 > CAVSGV01 > CAVSGV01 > CAZSXD01. The sequence goes on along the minus strand of CAZSXD010000081.1, from coordinate 1,949 downwards.
AAACGTTCCGGTCAGGCTCGATTTCCTGTCCCCGCTCACCATGTCCAGCTTTCTGAAATACAGAGTATTGTTCGCAAGCCTGAGGCGGCCGTCCAGGCTGTCCAGTCCCACACCTCCCATATTGATATTGGAGGCCGTTAATTCCGCCTCGCCGGAGAGCGAAGAGATCTTTCCGGCAAGGGAAGCCGACATGTTGAACCTGCCCTCAAAGGTCTTCCCTTTGCCCATCACGAGCTTCAGGAAATCGATGGGCATTTCGTTCGCGGAAATGTCCAGCATGAGATGACTGCGCGGATCTATGGTCCCCTTTACCGTGAGCATCCCGTCCTTTTCCCTGATGTAGACCGATTCGGCTTCGAACGTCCCTTTCCTTAAGGTCCCCTTTATCCTGGCCTCGTCAAAGGAGTACGATTCCCAGGACCCGTTCCTTATGTTTATGTCCATCTCGCCCGAAAGATCCGCGGCGCTCCCGCTGATATCGACATAACCGGTAACGCTGCCTGCCGCTTTCCTTTCCACTTTTTCCTTGAGCGCCAGGCCGTATGCCGCAGAATCAGTGAACGCGGAATTCATCTCTTCCAGCCGGCTGCTGTTGCCCTTGCTCATGTAAAGGAGGGAAGTCTGTTTTTCGGGGAAACGGAACTTGGAGGGGGAAAGAAGTATCGAGCTCTGGCCGGTAAAGCCCCTGAAAAGCTGCCTCGAAGAGATCTCGGCGTTGACCTCGTCGAACAGCGTCGTTATGGTGCTGAAGCTGCCCTTTTCTATGTCAAGCCTTATGAATGACGATATCTCCTTTTTACGGAGGTCGTATCCCCCGCTCAGCGTGTAGGCGTCGTCATCGATGAACATCCTGATCGGCTCAGAAAGGGATACGATCTCTTTCTCGTAGAGGATGTGCCCTTCCGCTCTGTCCACGATCACTTCATTGTAACGCAGCTGGCTTGCCGAGAAGCCGGCATCGACGTAAAGGTCGGGCGCTTTTCCTTTCGCGCGGCATTCCACGGTGACGTAGCCGAAGAGCCTGCCGAACTTGAGTGTTAACGGTTTAAGGTTCGAAAGGTCGATCCTCCCTGAAATGGCCAGCTCCACCGATCCGTCCGCCTTGAAGGAACCGGTGGTCCTGAGGTCAGTGAACTTGCCTTTTATGTGGGAATCCCGGAGATCGAAGGCATCTTTTGTCTTTTCGATCTCCATATATGCCGAATCCACTTTTTCGTTCGCGATGGAGCCGTTCTTCAGTGAGACCCTCCCCTTTAAAGTCAGGGATGAGGGGGCAAGGTCCCGGCCCAAGCCTGCTTCGAGTGAAACGTCCATTGCTCCGGCGACGGGAGTGAACTCCTTCGGAAAGAACCTGTTCAATATCTTCAGCTCCTCAGCTTCAGCGCTTGCCGCGGATATGAGCGCCGCGATGCTTCCGTCTTTCATGGAGCGCACGCTTGCGCGCACCGTTGTGGACGCTCCTGCGTTGATGGTCAGCGGATCGATGCTGAACATCGCATCCTTGTATATGAAAGCGGCATTCGCTTCATTGACGGGCTGTTCAAGGAACATACCCTTTATCAGGCTCAGATCTCCCTTGACCGCCAGGTCCTCGAGGCCTCCTGGGCCGGCCCTGCCGTTCATCTCGGCCGCGAAATCGGTCACTTCCCCCTGAAGGACATTATTTGACAGAGAGAAGCCGCTGCCCTTCATCGAAAGAACGATAACGCCCTTCTCACAGGTGCCGGAAACGCTCAATTGGGCGTTCTTCACGGAGCTTGCCCCAACACCATGGTTGGGGCTTGCAAATCCGCTTATATTGAACATGTCCGTTGTTCCTTTTATGGATGCCTGGACCGATACCTTATCCCTGAGAGGCAGGCTGGGGACGATGCTCCCACCGTTCAGGCCTTCTCCGGAGACGGCTATCGTGATGCTCGGCGGGGATTGTATGAAATCAAAAGCCCCTT
>CAZSXD010000080.1:0-5279 GCA_964611075.1 uncultured bacterium | reverse complement strand
CTCCTGTTTACAGGAGAAGGGTGCCCCGATAGGGGCGGGATGAGGTGGGGTGAGGTGGGTGAGGGATGCAAGTTTTAGCTAGGTTGACCCGAATATATATGTGTAAGGGCAAGAATTAAGGGGAAGGATTAAGGATAAGGATTAAGGAGTAAAGGGGGAGTAAAAATGGCATATCAGGGAATACCGTCACCGGCAGCGATAACGGATGAACTTAACGGTGCGAGGTTTGACGTAAAGAGGGCGATCCGCGTTTCTCAGGCGGAGATATCCCAGATCATATCGGACATGGGCGATGAGACCAAGACAACGATAGTCATCGACGGCAAGGAGATCAAGAAGAGCGACACCATTACCCTGTCGCTTGCGGTCCAGAACAAGATGGACTCGCTCCAGAACCAGACGACCACGATACTGTCCGTATTTTCCCAGCTCTTCAGCATGGAAAAGAGCCTTGGCGGAGCGACAGGCTCGTAATAAGGGGATGGCTTAGCATGTATCTCGATCTATTCAGCGGAGTATCCACGGCAGGCCTTCAGCAGCCTTCCAAGCCCCTTAAGCTTGGCGACCTGATGGAGTTCTATCTTCACCCTGGCGAGAACGCAGAGCAGTACCAGTCGTTCCTCAGCGTCATGGGCGACCTGGCCCTCGCGTTCAAATTCCTCCAACCCCAGGATGCAGAAATGGATGAACTGGCGAAGACCGTCAGCGATCTGAGCAAACAAAAAGCCGAGAACGGCTCTCTGGATGCGGCAGACGAATTGCGGTTAAAACAGGCGGCGGCTGCTCTGCTGGCAATATACGGCATAAGATCAGGCTTCCAGAACTTTGATGCATCGATAACCGCGGGTGAATGGAATGTCTTCGGGGGCTCGAACATTGAATTTGATTCATCGGTAATGGATGAGATAAACCAGTATTTTGCTTCGAGCTGGAACAATATCAGGTCAGCGGGCGGCGACAGGTCATATTCCGAGATAGCGAGCGGTAACCTTGACGGCATGAGCGATGAAGAGTGCTTTTACCTGATGTGCCAGATGACGGAATCAAAGGAAAGGGTTTTTAGCCGTCTGTCTGAGATATTCGGGGACCTGTCGGAATTGACCGACAACGAGGCCGTAATAACCCATATTTCCGATTTCCTGGCGGATTATACCGAGGTCGATCCCCATAATATAGGGATCCTCGGGATGTTCTTTGACACGCAGTCCAGCTTCCTGAATGCCATAGATGCTTATATGAACTGCCAGACCTACTGGGGGGGTGACGGGACGTCAAACCTCTTCATGGCAAAGGTGGACAACTACATCGACGGCATTTCCGATGCGGGGCAGAAGGACGCGGCGCTCGGCATAAAAAGCCACTGGCTTAACGATATGTCCAGGTGGGATATGGTGGGGGATGCTTTTGTTGGCGACCTGAAAGGGCCGAAAGGGCCGAAAAATGTCGCCGAATATGACGCGGACGGACGGGCGATATATACGAACACGACCGGAAGCTGGGTTGAATTCTTCTGGGACAGACTGCAAGAATTTAACGACAAGGACCAGCTCGGCATCCTTGTTGCTAACTGCATGAACAGGTCCGCCGAGAGCAAGTACAAGAACGAGATGAGGGTTTTCGAGGAGAAGAAAGATGACCTTATACTGGATGAGGCGGCGTCCAAAAGGGCCCAGGCCAAGAGGGCGGCTGAGGCAAAGAGGAATATGGCGCGCATTGCCGGAAGGAACAGGGCCTCCAGGGCGATAAAGAGCAGCAGGAAAGGAAAGATAGGGGGATTCAAGGTCAGCAGCAGGGTGGCGGCGGCAAAGAGTCACGCCGCGCCGAAGGTCCAGCCGAAGCACAGGGTTAGCCAGGCCGTCGCGTCTGTGAGCGCGCTAAAGCAGAAGCAGGTTGTGAATGCCGTAAGGCCTTCGCAGGTCCCCAGCCATGTACAGGCGGCGAGGACGCCGAACGCGAATGCAACACCAAAACCGCAGGCCCATGCCAGTAAAAAGAACGACCGGAAGGTGATATAAGATGAGCTCAGAATTAGGTACACATACAGGATTGACCAACCTTGCCAGGCAGTACGCGCCTGTTCAGCCGAAGCGCCGGGAGGACAGGAAACCGGAGGAGCTTGATCCCAGGACCGCCCAAAAGCTCCCTGACATGATGAATCCGTTCACTCACCAGGATGCCCTGGTCCTTTCCGCCGAAGCCACGGCAAAGCAGGACGGGGCCGAAAAGAGAACATTGAAATGGGACACAGCTTCCCAGGAGGAGCGGCTGAGGAAGGAGACCGAGGCGGCTTACGACAACGGCCAGAACCTTGTCCTCTCGCTCTGGCATGACTGGCAGGCTTCCCAGGCCGCGGCCAAACTGCAGAAAATGGATGTCCCCCTGGAAAAGATCGCGGAGATAAGAGGTGAGGGGCTGAAGAATTCCAGGGAAAAGCATGAGATGGGCGTTCAAAGATTGGCTAGGGCCAGGGTCGAAATGGATGTTTACGGCGCAGGTTAATCAGGTCTGATATAATACCCCCATGGCGGCAGGCAGGAAAAGAAAGAAAGCTCAGGAAAGGATCCTCGCGGAAGTCCAGAAACAGCTCACTATCAGGGCAAAAAAGCTCGGAGCAGAAGACGTCGTTTCCCCGCTTAATATAGAGAGGATGAAAGTTGAAGCCGCGAAAAAGATACTTGATGACCTGAACGCCGAGAAATCGAATCTTGAATACGAGCTTTATATGAAAGGCGTCCTCGACAAAGAAAGCACCATCAAGCTGGAGAAGGTCAATACTTATATAAACAGGGCAAATCGAGTGATGGAAAAATACCAGAAGACCATCGACAAACTGACCGAGAAAGAGACATCCGCGAAGGAAAAGGGCAGGGAAGCCGTAAAAAAGCTCCCTGGAACGCCAAAAATATCGGTTCACAGATAGCCGCCTCACCCCGGCCTTCGGCCACCCCTCTCCATGAAATGGAGAGGGGCAATACAAATAAGCTAACTCAAACAAGAAAATCAGGGGTGAGGTGACGCAAGTTTTAAGCCCCAGATCACGATAATATAAGTAGGGAAGGGTGTAAATAATGGTAGTGAATTTTAACCAAATAGATCCAACAAAGGCCAATGAGCAGACCAAGCAGACGGATAATACCGCGGTCACGCAGGAACTCAGGAGGATCGCGGACCTCAAGTCTCTTGATCAGAAGACCGACGCGAGAGCGTACGATAAACTGATCCAGGATGCCAAACAACTTGAGGCGTTAAGGAACGAAAAGGGCTACCAGGCCAAACTTCAGAAAGACAAAGGAACAAAGATACTTGCCGACCTTGCAAAGGACCTCGCCGCATTGGGCATGGAATTCACCCCGAAGCTGAGCAACACGGCGAATATCGCAGATGACCTTGAAGGAGTTCTCGGAAAATCGGCCCTTAAGGACGACAAGTTCGAGGTGAAGGACCACCTTACGCAGCAGGCGGTGAGAAGGCAGGGCGGACGCGAGGAGAAGGAAAAAGAGGGGAAGGACACGGGCAAAAAAGAGGATGCAAAAAAGCTCCTGAGCTCCCAGGACGTGAAGGAAACGATACAGGACTTCTCCAACGTTTACGCGCAGAACATCCTTGTTTCATCGCCGGAAGCCCGGGAAAAGCTGGAGGATGCGAGGGGCAAGCTCAGGAAAAAGGGCCTTTCGGAAAGGGATGTGATCAGCGTCGAACGCGCGGTTAAGAGGCAGTTCGGCAGGCAGTTCACTTCCGAGATACAGGACAGCTTCATACAGCACATGTTCTCCGCGAAGAACACTTTCGACTTCGTCGTTTCCGGCCGCAGACTTAACTCCTCGTACAGGGAAGCTATAAAGCACGGCGAGGTCACGGGCCTTACGGAAGATAAGGACTCGGTAAAGCAGCAATTGGACCGCATGCATGAGAGTTCCGCGGAAGAGATAAAGGATTTCATCAGGGACGCCGTGGAGTCAAAGCTCATGGAGAGGCACCTTAAGAGCATTGACAACAGGGAAGAGGTCAGGAAGCTTGTAGAGCTGGGCCACAGGGTGGGGTTTGATTTCACGAAGTTCCTTAAGACCTGGGAGCAGAAGAAAATGGACCTGGGCCTTGTGATAATGGAAGTAGAGGCGGGGATAAGCGCCGAGGCGCAGGGACAGATCGCGATAGGCGATGTCCAGTCAGGGTCTGTCGGCGAAAAGCACGGCTATGAGATGACAAAGGATGAGGAAAAGGAGCTCCTCATCAACCAGCTGAGGGCTGAATTCCTGAAACAGGCCGTCACCGGCGACCCGCTGGCAACGATCAGCTTCGTGCCCAAGGTAAGGAAGCTGAAGAACGGCCTGATCAAGCTGGGGCTTGAACTTAACGATCTCCACAGGATAGAGCAGGAAGCGAAGGTGCTGGCAAGGTACAGGACGCTTGAGCAAATGAAGGACGCAATGCTTGAAAAGGCCACTTATTACGAGCTTACCGGCTCTTCATACGCCCTTCTCCATAACAAGATAAAAGGCATCGCGTCGAACCTTGAAAGGCTCGGCCTCAAGCTCGATAAGGAGCAAATGGGTTTCATCAGGGATGAGGCGAACCGCATAATGCACGACCACACGATAATCGAGCTTAAGTCGGCGATAGCGCTCCTTGAGAACGGAAGTGATCCCTCGCTTGAGCAGAAAGTGCCTCTGATGGTCAAACTCATCGAGAGGCTGAGAGCGGAATCCGGTTTCTCGCACGGTGTGGGCGAGGATATAGATGAGACCATCTTCAGGCATAATAACGGCATAAAGAACTTCAGAGAAGACGCTTAATTCCCCGTGAATTTTCCCCGGAAATCTAGTATGATTTCCCCATGGCCGATGACACCGTAAAAGAGCCTGAAAAGAACAATAAGGACAGACCCGTTCCTCCTCCCCAAAGGCCTGACATACCTCAGGGGCAGAAGCCGCAGGAAGGTTCACCGCTTCCTTTCAGCATAAAGGACACCACCACCATCGGGCACAGCGTAAAGCCCCAGGGTGATGATGTGGATCCGCAGCTTATCAAAGACTTCGATAACGCTGAAAAGAGCTTTGTCATGATCGCAAGGGCCGAGGTCCGGCAGCTTAACGAGCCGCTTGCCGGGCGCGTATGCGGTATTATGGTGAACATAGCGGAAGAGGCCCGTTCCAGCGAACACCTTCCGGACAGGATACAGATCAGGCTGGAAGCGTGTGTCGTCAAGTTCCTGGACATGTCGGAAAAGTACATGGACCAGATCGGGACGAACCTGTCGCCCATGCTGGAAGCCAGGCCGA
>CAZSXD010000079.1:0-5295 GCA_964611075.1 uncultured bacterium | reverse complement strand
GATGTCAAGGTCACTTATGATAAAACGGAGTTGACCTTCGGCGACTTCCAGGCGAATTTTGGCGGCAATGAGTTCGCGACCACCTCGAAATTCCTTAACGGCGTCATGATCACCTCAAAGGACACCTGGTATGACCTTACCTTCGTTCCTTCCTCCAAGCTCAAGAGCGAAACGCAGGGGCTCGTTTCACAGCATGGCAACAACACCAAGGGCCCCTATAACCTCGGGCATGGATCCATCGTCGATGGGTCCGAAAGGATAGAGCTGAACAACGTTCTCCTTACGCGAGGTGCGGATTACACCATCAACTACTTTGAAGGCAAAGTGACGTTCTCGCGTATACTCTCGGCAGACGATGAGTTCAAGTATTCTTATGAGTTCACGAACCTTGTCGATCTTTTCTTCCCGACCATCTCAAAAAGGGACTTCTTCGGTATCCAGGCCAGCGCCAGGGTGGATCCCTCATTGATCGGCGTGCCCGCGAGAAAAGCGGAAAGGTCGATAAAAAGAACGGCGGAATATTTCCCGACGATCTTGACGATCCCTCCCACGAACGAAACGGCTCCCGCGACACCGGAGGCTTCGGCCACACAGGAGACCATTGTGCCGACCCCCGAGGCGAGGAGCGAGATAGAGGAGTTCGAATGGGAGAGCACCGGCAACTACAGGCTGCAGCATTCACCTGTGGTGCAGTACAGCGAAACGATCACTTTTATGGGGACGCGCCTCAAAAAGTTCGAGGACTATATCATCAACTATCAGGACGGGACCATCGCTCTTCTTCGTCCGAACCTTCCTTCGGCCCAGGAGCCGCTGATGGTCGACTATGAGTACCTTGACGTGGCCGTTGAATCCGAGACCATGCCCGGGATGGGAAAGGGCCCTTATTCGCTCGCTCACGGCGATATAAACGAGGGCAGCGAAATCGTATACGTCAACAATATCCCCTATATAAGGGATGTCGACTACAGGATAGACTACAAGGCGGGGAAATTGATGTTCTACACGAACATCCCCCAGACCGCAAACGTAGTGGCAAAGTACAAGTATCTTGTGATCACCACCCCTCCCCCGCCGGTCGCGCCCGGCGTGCCGAGATCGCTGAACCTTGGTGTGACATATCTTAAGGAATCGGGCAAGCGCGCGGCAGCGGCGCCAACGGAATCCAGGACCGACACCAGGTCGGGGCCCTTGCTGGCACACAACACGATATGGCTGGACTACTGGCCCGTACCGACCTTCGAAGGCGTGGAAGTTAAAAAGAACGGGGCGACCCTTGTTTACGGCGTTGACTATGTCTTCCCCGTCTGGGACGCATCCATAGGTGCGCTGACCCCGGAAGTGACCACTAGGTTCGTTTGCGACGCCGGCGACACCTCGGACGGTCTTAAGCTGGGCATCATCCAAATGACCGATACTGTTCTTTCCACTGACGAGGTCATCGTAAGCTATGAATACAGCAAGTGGTCGTTCGACAGGTACATCGTTGACGGAACAGAGGCAGACCTTACCTATCCCCTCAGGGGCGTCCGCAATATGGTCCGCGGCCAGGAACAGGTGGAGATAACCTTGAAGAACGATGCGAGCTTCCGGCCCATACCGCTCGCCAAGAATTCGGGAGTGGGCGCCACCGACGGCCAGTATTCCATAAATTACATGGACACTCCCAGGGTCAATTTCAATTCAAGTTCCTTCACCGTGTATGATCCGAACACCGGCGGCAACCGGACATTTAACCTGAACGAGCTGAAGATCACCGTTAAATACAGGTTCATAGCGGAGGCAAGCGCCTCCGACCAGGATATATCGCACGATGTCGCCGGCTTTAACGGCGATCTCAAGATAGGCGATTATCTCAGCCTTCGGGGTTCATTCGCAAGGTCAAAGACCGACCAGGTCTTCACCACCGCAACAACGAACGAAACGATCAACGGCGACGGCACGAACCAGAATTACTCCCTGCACAGCCCAGGCCTCATCATGGACGGGAGCGAGCAGGTATACATGAACAGCATCAAGCTTAACAGGGACGATCAATATCTTTTCTCGTATTCTTCGCCCGGTTCCATCTTCTTCTTCATAGTCCCTGCAAGCACAGATTCCATCTCGATAGATTATGAATACCAGAGCCAGCAAGGACCCGAATCCACCGTAAAGGAAAAACAGGGCAACGCATATATGATCGGCGGCGGTCTCAAACCCCTTTCCTTCGTCGAACTGGCCGCGGACTACAAAAAAGTGGATACTGACTTCGCGCCTATGGGCGGCATCCCCATCCCCCTGGGAAGTGAATTCAAGCATGCCTATACGAAGCTGACGCCGCTGCCTATGTTTCTGCCCACCCTCTGGTTGTCCGGCGACCTGAAGGAAAGCAATGTGCCGCTCGCGAACCAGACCGACAAATATCTGCATTCATCCGACAAGAACCTGAACGGCGGCTTCAATACCATGGGTTACGCGCAGATCAACTTCGGATACCGTGACTATTCCACCATTGATGACCTAGTAGGGGGATCGGAGATCCACAACAATGACTTCAAGCTGGAGGCATACAACCTTAGCATCGCCCCTTCCACTTTCAAGTACGGAGTATTCTCCTACACCCCGAAAATGGACGGCCAGAGGACGATTTCCTACACCGACACGAAGGACCTTTTCCTTCCGAAGGACACAAAAGTGGATTACTATCATATGGGCAATTCCTTCGGCCTGACCGATAGGATAAATGGCGGCGTAGATTACCAGGTCAACCTGGCGAACACCGTATCTTATGAACCGGAAACCAGGATCAGAGGCCATACGGTGGCAAAGACCGAGGTCGACGACCTGGCATCGAACCTGAACATCGACCTCACGTTCGGCTGGCTAAAAAAGCTTTACTCATACTGGAACAAGCAGGGCCACAATCAATACGATTTCATCGCCGGCACGAGACTCTCGACCGTGAACGAGACCATCCATGCCGATTGCATCCCCATCGACCAGCTGACGACCAGCGTCGACCATAACAGGCAGGAAACGCCGACCATCTCCACCGCATACGGCAATCCGAAATCCGAGCGCTCCAGCGCCAATGTGAGGCTGGTCCCTTATTCGAACACCGCTCTGGGATGGGCGGGATCAAAGGACGATTCACTTTCGGACAACGGCGTAAAGACATCCGGTGTCGCGAACACATATAATGTGGACCATACACCGATATCCGAAACGGCCTACAGGCTCGATACAAAATATGCCCTCTCAACGTCGCTGAGGACCGCGCCGCTGGGGATCGAGCCGCAGGTGACCACCGACCAGAGGACTTTCACGCAGAAATACAACCTGACGTTCAATCCCACGAGTGCATGGACCCTCACCTCCGGCTTCATCCAGGAGGACCTGACGAGCAATAACAATTCGAACATCTCGAGCGTCGAAACCAAATCGCAAAGCCAGACGATAAGCATGGGGACTTCTTACAAGTATTCCGATGACCTTGATCTGTCCGGGAATTACGGCGTAAAGGTGACGAAGATCCCCGATTTATCGGCCCACAAGGCGATGCTCGACGCTCATGCCGTCTACAAAGTTATCGCCAATGGAACGCTCAATTATGACTGGCTGCAGGAAGATAACGGCGGTGAGATCGTTGGCAGCGCCTTTGCAGGCCAGGATTTCACGAAGGTGATACAGTCGCTGTCGCTCAACATAAGCGTGCCTCAAAGCGAACAGATGATCCTTTCTAGCATCGTTGTAAGCGCCGCAGTAAGATGGGCAAAATACACGGACAGGAAGAACAAAGCGAACGATTTCGAAGCGACCCTCCTCACGTTTGAAGGGACCCTGAACTTCTAGCCCCGCTTTGTCATTCTTGTTATATGGTAGCGGGGCTAGTATAATTGACCCATGAAAAAAGATACCATTGTTAATCGCGCTTCAAGAGTGCTGTCCCCGGCTCTAGCTCATTACACGTCCCTTGAAATAGAAAAAGGAAGGGGCGCTTATTTATTCTCCTACGACGGCAAGAAATACCTGGATTTCGCTTGCGGCATCGCGGTGACCAACCTCGGCCATTGTCACCCGAAGGTGGTGGCTGCGGCCTTCAAGCAGGCCGAGAACCTGATCCATGCATGCGCGGGCATAGTCTATTATGAGGCGAACGTGAGGCTTGCCGAAAAGCTCGCAGAAATATGCCCCGGAGGCCTTTCAATGACCTTCTTCTGCCAGAGCGGCACCGAAGCCACGGAAGGGGCATTGAAGCTCGCAAAATACGTGAAGAACAAGCCAGGGATCATAGCGTTCGAGGGGGCCTTCCACGGCCGCACGCTCGGATCGCTTTCGGTCACCACTTCAAAGCGGAAGTACCGCGACCGCTACGAACCTCTCCTGCCGAATGTCTTCATCGCGCCGTACTCAAAGAGCGATTCGCTATCCGAGGTGGAAAAGATAATGAAGTCAGAGCCCATCGCCGGCATCATCGTGGAACCCGTGCAGGGGGAAGGGGGATACATCGTCCCCTCGAAGGAGTTCCTTGCGGGCCTGCGGAACCTGTGCAACAGATATGAGGTCCTTCTTATTTTCGACGAGGTACAGACAGGGATCGGAAGATGCGGGAAGATGTTCGCCTCGCAGCACTTCGACGTTTATCCGGACATAATGACGCTTGCAAAAGGCCTCGCTTCGGGCTTCCCCATCGGAGCGGTCATAGCGAAGGAAGCGGTGATGAAAGAATGGCCTCCCGGCGCTCATGGCAGCACCATGAGCGGAAACCCCGTTTCCTGCGCGGCGGCCCTTGCCACACTTGACGTGATCGAGAAGGAAAAGCTGGCAGATAACGCCTTAAAGATGGGAAGTTATCTCGTCGCAAAGCTAAAAGAGCTGAAGTCCGGATCCAAGACGATCGTCGACGTGAGGGGGCTCGGCCTTATGCTGGCGGCGGAGCTGAAGGACGGCGAATCCGTGAAGAAGGTCCTGGGGATCTGCGTGAACAAGGGGCTTATACTCATATCATGCGGCAGCCGGGACCAGGTGATACGCTTCATCCCGCCCCTGATCGTCACAAAAGAGCAGATCGACGCCGCTGTCAACATCTTCAAGGAAGCTCTGGAAGAGATCCAGTAACAGGGATGCGCAAGACATTCATTTTAACATTAGTTTTCCTTGCCATGGCCGCCGGCACGGTCCTGGCACAAGAGGGGATCTACCTCAAGGTGATCCGGCCGGAGAATGCTCCCTATTTCGTGGCGATGCCTGGGCAGAATATCTTCGCCGATGAATACAGCACGATGATCCTGAGGATAAGATCGGAGAGGAACA
>CAZSXD010000078.1:0-5385 GCA_964611075.1 uncultured bacterium | reverse complement strand
GCGAGTGAATGAGCCGTTCGACTTCGGCACATTTACGGTTATTGCCTCTCCGGGCGGGGTTTCTCTGGTCGCGGCGGGCGCCGCGTTCACGATCGTGACGCTCTCGACCGGAGCAGGGACGACGACATATCCGGACGGGCAATCCGTGTAATAAACGTCGTCCACGTAATAGTAGTTGATCCCCGCAACTATGATCGTCCTGTGTACAGGCGGAAGCACCGTGACGATCACCCCTATTGGAGGGTTGACGACAAAGAAACCCACCGGCCCCGGCCTGTAGAACCTGCCTCCCCAATAATGGTATCTCGCGCCCCTCAGGACTATCACGTCATGCTTGGGCGGAAGAGTTCTTTTCCACCCCCAGGCAAAAGCGTTCTCGCAATCCATGACGAAAAGAATGGAGCATATGCCCAGGACCAGCCACAACTTGCTTTTCATGTTATTCCTCCTCATGCGGCGGAGGGGGCGGCATGAAACCTTCGCCGGTGGATGGTTGGTGCGGTTTGGATTTCTTACGGTCCCCCTCCATTTTTGCCCTCATTTTCCGGCCTTTTTCCGTGAATTTCCTGAACTGTTCCGGCGTGAGTATCTTTCTTATGGCGAATATGCGATCAAAATGCTTGTCGAGTAGTTTTGTCTGCACCTTTTTGATCTCGCCGACGGTGGCATTGATCCTGGCCTCGTCCGGACGTTCCTTTAGAAGCTCATTGTCCAGTTCCGTTTGGAGCGAGTGGACCTTTTTCATGTCCTTCTTTTCATCCTCCCTCTGGCGTTCAAAGTATTCGCGTATCTGTTTTTCCTGCTTGGCGGAAAGGTCCAAGTCACTGAACATGCCTTTCGGCATCTTTTCGGCGGCATGCGCGGTGCCGCATCCCACGCAGAGAAGCAATGCGAACATGAAACCGGTCCTGGTGATCCCGTTCATTATGTTTCCTCCTTTGTCCCTTCCGACATATTTACACCCGTAACGCGATTTAGTTCCAGAATCCATCGTATTTGCATGTTTCATAGATGTACTCTGTTGAATAAATCTGCCGGGCAAATGCGCGCGTCTCGATCTGCTTTGCGTGGCCGTATAAGTAAATGATGAGTATTACCGCGAAAGCGGCGGCCGGGACAAGGAATTTCGGCCAGAGGCCCGCGAGCGAGAAGACGCCGACATCCTTCTTTTGGAGAGCACGGCTTATCTTTTCCCATATCCTTCGTTCCGCTGATGCATCAACGGGAACGTTCCTTAATATCCCGATGAACTTGCCGTAATCCATTTTCCTCACCTCCGCGAATGTTCCTTGAACAGCTTCTTCAACTGATCGCGCCCGCGACCGATGCGTGAGCGCACGGTCCCGATGGGAATGCCCAGTATCCCCGCTATTTCGTCATAAGGCCTCTCCTCCACTTCCCGCATTATCAGGCACGCCTTATAATCGGGATTGAGCTTTCCCAGGAGCGCGGAAACGAGTTCCGCGTCTTCCAGGTGCTCCATCAGCACTTCCGCCGCCTCGCTGTTCTCAATGACATTCTCCCTGTTCCAGCGTTTCCTTTTCCTCAGGGCGTTCAGCGTGTAATTCACCGCTATGCGGTATATCCAGGTCGATAGCGCCGACCTTTCGGTTTTGTAAAGGGCCCTCTTTTCGTAAGCCCTGATATAAATGTCGTGCGTGATGTCCTCGGCATCCTGCCGGCTGCCGGTCATCCTGTAAACCAGATGATAAATGGTCTTGAACGTTTCCCTGTAAACCGTTTCAAAGGCTTTTATGTCGCCTGCGACAAAAGCGTCAGCCGTTTCTTTTGGAACGATCATATTTCATTATATTTTACACGAAAACGAGGCAGGAAGTTCCCGTTAGTCGTAAAATACCGCAGGGAACTTTTTTGCGCCCGAAGCTGTATATTCTTAGGTGATTATATGGAACGACGCACGAACCCCTTTGCGAAGCATTTAATATGTAGTATCATTGGCCGTATCTCAATGCGAAGGATATCTCTGTTCATTCTTTTGACGGCGCTGTTCTGTTCTGCCGCCCATTCCATTACCTGGAAAGAAGTGGCGGAGCTCGGCGAGAAGAACAGCCACGACCTGATCGCGGCGCAGAAGCAGCTTGAATCCACCGAGTGGTCGTACAGGAGATCGTACTCCACGTTCCTTCCCCAGCTTTCCGCGAGCGCCGGATACGGCGAAAGCGAGATCGTCGAGGACGCGGATATCACGAAGTCCTATTCTACCGGACTTTCCGCCTCTCAGAGCATCTTCCAGGGGATGGAGGGGTATTACGGCGTGCAGTCGGCCTATGCCAACCTTGAATATCAGAGAGCGGACCTGAAGGCCACAAGAGCTTCCGTTCTTTATGACGTGAGGGCGGCGTTCATAGAACTTGTGAACGCGCAGGAGAACGTGAAACTGCTTCAGAAGATATTGAGCCAGAGGCGGCAGAACACGAATCTCATACAGCTGCGCTACGACAGCGGCAGGGAGGACAGAGGGAATCTGATGTCGACAAAAGCCGACGAGGCGTCCGCTGCGTACGACCTGGCATCTGCCAAAAGAGCGCTTGAACTCTCATGGCTCAGGCTTTCTCAGCTCCTCGGGCAGGATGTCTCCGGCGATGTTGAGGCAGTGGATCCGGGAAAGGCAGGGAAAGCGGACATCCATGGACTCCTGAAAGAGAGCCCCGATTACGTGAAAGCGGATAAAACGCTTGAGATCGCACAGATATCGCAGAAGACGACCATTTCCGGGTTCCTTCCCTCGCTTTCCCTGCGTGCCGGCTACAGCAATTCCGGCGATGAATGGCCGCCGGGCTCAGCTAACAGGTCATGGAGCCTGAACCTTTCTTATTCGTTCTTCCCGGGAGGGAGCAATTTCGCGGACTGGGCGATTGGCGCGGCCGACCTGGATAAGGCAAAGGAGGACCACGCGCGAGCCCTCAACGACCTTCTTTACAGCCTCAAGCAGTCATATCAGAGCTACCTTGATGCGATGGACGCGCTGGATGTTTCCCGAGTGTCCCTTGCGGCGAGCTCTGAGAGGGCGAAGATCACCGAGGCCAAATACCTGAACGGCCTCACAACTTACGATGAATGGTCCCGCCTGAGCAACGCATATATCCAGGCGCAAAAGAGCCTGCTATCCGCCAAGAGATCCGCATTGCTGGCGGAAGCAGCATGGCATAAAAGTTACGGAGGTTGGATAAAATGAAAAGTAAAAAATTGAAAGTTGTATTGGCCTTGAGCTTCCTTGCAATGCTGGCGGTAGGATGTGGGGGGAAGGCGGAGAAAACGCCGGAGACGGTTTCCGTCAAACGCGGGGCGATAAAAGCGCAGATACCCACCACCGGACAAGTGGAGCCGAGGAACCGCCTCGAGATCAAGCCGCCTGTTGCCGGAAGGATAGACACAATCTATGTACAAGAAGGGGATAATGTAAAAAAAGGAAAGATACTTGCCGTGATGAGCTCTTCCGACAGGGCCGCTTTGCTTGACGCCGCCAGATCAAAAGGGATGGCGGAATATAAGCGATGGGAGAAGGTATATAATCCGGCTCCGATAGTGGCGCCTCTCGACGGGTTCATAATACTTAAGAGCATAGAACCGGGACAGACCGTAGCCGCCTCGGACGCGGTACTTGTCATGGCGGATAAGCTCATAGTAAAAGCGCAGGTGGACGAGACAGATATAGGCGATATCCAGGTGGGTCAGGCGGTGACGATACAGCTGGACGCGTATCCCGACCAGACCATAAAAGGCAAAGTGGAGCGTATAGCTTACGAGTCGCAGGTAATCAATAATGTGACGATATATCAGGTGGATGTCATACCGGATGAAGTCCCTTCGTTCTTCCGCTCCGGAATGAGCGCAACGGTCAATTTTATCACGCAGGAAAAGGACAACGTCCTGCTTATCCCCATAAGGGCGATCAAAAAGATCGGGACCTCTACTTACGCTTTCCAGTATAACAATGGCACAAAAACAGCAAAGCCGATACAGATCAAGACGGGACTTGAGAATACGACCAATATCGAGCTTATTTCAGGTTTAAAGGAAGGCGACAAGATAGTGATCCCCGACAAAAAGATGATAACCGATCTGGAGTCAAGCTTTGAGCATCGCAGGGGCCCCATGAACCCGTTCCAGAGAAGGACTCAATGAGCCTTATTGAGCTTAAGGACGTTCATAAGACCTATTACATTGGCGGCAAGGTCCCCGTTTACGCCCTTCAGGGAGTTTCCGTTTCCATCGAGCCCGGCGAATTCGTTGCAATAATGGGGCCTTCGGGCTCCGGAAAATCCACGATGCTTGCGGTGCTCGGCCTTCTCGATAAAGCGGAAAAGGGAGAATACTGGCTCCTCGGCAAGAACATATCGGCTATGCGGGAGAACGACTATGCCAGGCTTCGGAACCGATTTTTCGGTTTCGTTTTCCAGACATTCAATCTTCTTGCCAAGCTTACGGTAACCGAGAATGCGATGCTTCCTTTCATATATTCCACGGGTTCTACAAAAGAAAAAAAGGCGAAAGTGCTTGAAACGCTTAACAATATCGGCCTTGGCGACAGGCTGAAGCATAAGTCCAACGAGCTCTCCGGCGGGCAGCAGCAAAGGGTGGCGCTGGGCAGGGCGCTGGCGAACAATCCGCTCGTGATACTCGCGGACGAGCCCACTGGGAACCTGGATTCCAAGTCCTCGCAGGAGATAATGAAGATATTCAAGGAGCTGAACGCGGTGGGGAACACCATAATAATGGTGACGCATGAAAAGGATGTCGCCGCTTACGCCTCCCGCGTGCTTCAGCTCCAGGACGGGAAGATCGTTTCTGACAATAAGCAGGGCGAGACGGCGAAAGTGGAAGTGCCGGAGCTCCCCATAGAAGGGAAAGCCCGGTGCCGCCTTTTATGTTTCGCGGAGCTCAGGAATTACGTGTTCGAAGCGCTCAATTCCATCGCCAATAACAAGCTCCGTTCCTTTCTTTCGATACTCGGGGTGATGATAGGCGTCGCGGCTGTCATAACAATGCTGGCCCTGGGGACCGGGGCGAAAATGAGCATGGAGAAGACGCTGTCGTCGCTTGGCACGAACCTGCTGACCATCCGCGCGCAGAGGAACGTGGGCGGGATATCGCTGGGGCTGGACACCCCCACAAGGTTCACGTTCGAGGACCTTTATGCGATCGAAAAAGTGGACGGCGTGCAGTACGCTGTCCCCTACGTCCAGGGCAGGGGGCAGACGGTCTTCCAGGACAACAACTGGAATACCAGCATAGTAGGGACGTCATCCGATTATCCCCTTCTGCGCGACCTTAAGCTGGACAGCGGCAGGTTCTTCACGTTGTCGGAAGCGAACAGCAGGGCGAAGGTGGCGGTGATAGGCCAGACCGTGGCCGATAATCTCT
>CAZSXD010000077.1:0-5498 GCA_964611075.1 uncultured bacterium | reverse complement strand
CTCCGTATCCTTTTGGCGCGACACGGAAGGTGTAGTCGCCGACGCTGGCGAGCGCAGCGTCGATCTCCGCTTTCTTCTGCGCCTCGATCCTGTCGGCGGTCGCGACATAAGCGATGGAAAGTGATGCGGCCGCGATGGCGCAGGCAACGGCGAGGAAGATCGAAAGTCTGATCATGTCTTTTATCATTTTTTACCTGTCCTGAGCCCCGTCGAAGGATGTCCGTATATACGGTCGGGAACGTACCTGTCTATCAAAGGAGTGAATCCGTTCATGATCAGTATAGCATAGCACACGCCCTCGGGATATCCGCCGAAAAGCCTGATGAGCATGGTTATCACGCCGCAGCCTGTTCCGAAGATGAGGCGTCCGCGCCTGCTCATGGGCTTTGTGACGGGGTCCGTCGCCATGAAGAAAGCTCCGAGCATCAGCCCCCCTGCAAGCACGCTGAAAACCGGGTCGATCCCGAACACAGCCGACATTAACGCGACGCTGCTGATGAACGACAGGGGGATCCTCCAGTCGATGATATCCTTCATCAGAAGGAATGTCCCGCCCGCGATAAGAGCTATGGCGGAAGTTTCGCCGAACGATCCCCCGCGGTTCCCCAGGAACAGCTGCCAGTACAGATCTACATGGGCCGGCATGTTCGAGAGAGTCATTTCCAGGGCCTTGGCCTTGACCAGAGCCAGATGAGTGGCGCCCGTGACCGCGTCAAAAGGCTTCGGCCATGTTGTCATCAATACCGGCCAGGATGAGAGCATGAACGCCCGCGCAGCCAGCGCCGGGTTGAATATGTTGAACCCCAGCCCCCCGAAAGCATGCTTGACGATGGATATGGCGAATATGCCGCCAAGCATCGTCATCCACCAGGGAGTGGAAGAAGAGACTGTCATCGGAAGAAGTATGCCCGTGATCACGGCGCTCAGATAATCAGCAGGGACCGCCTTCCTGTTACGCAGCTTGAGCATCAGGGCTTCGGCAACTACGGAAGCGGCGACGCAGGACAGGACCATCAGTAGTGAAGCGGCGCCGAAGAAGATCGACCCTGCGATCAATGCGGGCATCAGCGCCAGGATGGTGTACAGCATCACGAAGCCGCTGTCCTCTTTTGCCCTGATGTGCGGAGCTTCCGTTACTATGAAGCTGCTCATTTTCTTCTGATCCTTTTTGCCTTGGCCACCTTGATCCAGTGAACAAGTTCGCGTCTGGTGGGACATACGTATGAGCAGATGCCGCATTCTATGCAGTCCGCAGCACCCAGCTCCTGCGCTTTTGCGAACATGTTGTTCTGCGAATAATCCGCTATGAAGTTCGGCGAAAGCTGTACCGGGCAGGCATCGACGCACCGGCAGCACCTTATGCAGGGCTGTTCTTCGAAGATCTTAACGTCCTTTTCATCAAGCATCAGCACGCAAGTCGTGCATTTCGCCACGGGGGTTTCGAGGATGGACTGCGTTATTCCCATCATCGGTCCGCCGAGTATTATCTTTTTGGGATCCCCGGTGAACCCGCCGCATTCTTCGATAAGGTCCGATATTTTCGTCCCGATCCGGACCCTCAGATTCGACGGGTTACTTACCGCGCCGGTGACGGTGATCACCCTTTCGGTAAGCGGCAGGCCGGTCCTTCGAGAATCCACGATGGCTTTTGCCGTACCGACATTCGAAACGATGCATCCGCAATCCATGGGAAGGCCGCCGCTCGGGACTTCCCGGCCCGTTAAAGCGTATATCAGCTGTTTTTCCCCGCCTTCGGGATATTTGGTCTCAAGGATGGCAAGTTGAATATTCCCCGCACTTAAGTGCGGGGTAAGTTTAGCTGCAGCATCAAGCTTGTTGTTCTCAATGCCGATGTATCCGCTGGAGGCGCCGACGGTCTTCATTATATATATAAGACCCTCGACTATCGAAGCGGGGTCTTCGAGCATGAGCGCATGGTCGCATGTTATGTAAGGCTCGCATTCCGCGCCGTTCAGTATCACGGTATCGACTTTCTTCGGAGGAGCAAGCTTGACATGGGTCGGGAACGAACCGCCGCCGAGCCCCACGATCCCCGCTTCCCTTACGGAAATATCCGGGATCGGCGCTGTTGTTTCGTCCTTGAAGTCGTTCTCGATGTACACCGCTTTTGATACGGTCCCGTTCGGATGCGGGGCGTTGTCTATGGCGGTCACTTTACCGGAAACGCTTGAGTGGACGGGAGCGGATATCGGGCTGTTCGAATCACCGATCTTCTGGCCGATCTTAACAATGTCGCCGGGTTTGATGAGCGGATCGCAGGGCGCGCCGCCCTGGGAAAGATGGATGATTATGACATTAGGTGCTTTGGCATTGACGATAGCTTTGCCGGATGTCGCGTCCTTCTTGTAGTCTAAATGTATCCCGCCCTTGAAGGTTTTCATATAAAGATAAACAGCGAATATTTTATTCTTTATTTGAAGAATAGTCCAGAAGTATGTATAATTCCCCGCAATGGAGGTAATCATATGAAAAAGTTTTTGCTTCTGACCATAGTTCTCACTTTTCTATGTTCCTCGTCCTTCGCGGCCCAGTACGCGTTCATCGGCGGCATCAGGAGCGCCCTTGCCGGCGGATTGATGGCGGAGCAGTATATCAACAGTAACGTGGCGATAAGGGGCGGCGTTGAAATAAACAGCGGGTATAATCCGATAATCGCGTTCATAGGAGGGAAATTCCTGCTGACCTATGTCGGTCGATACAGCCCTCTGTCGCTTGGACTCGCCGGAGTCGGCTATTTCGGTAATTCCACCGACCTGGGAGTTTCCATCACGTGCATCATCGACCGGTTATTCGATGTGAAGCCTCTCTTCATGGAATTTGGGGCGGATGTCGCGGGGCCTGTAAGGCTGATGCTTCAAGTGGGATACAAGTTCTAAAGGTCAGCCTTCGAACGAGAAAGTCCTGAATATATACCTGACCAGCTGCCCGGCGCCGGTCTTTTTAATCTCGCGGCGCAGAACTCTGCAATCGCGGAACTTCTTGTTCGGACACACCATAAGGAACGTTGAACCGCTTTCCAGGCTGTTATCGAGCGTGCCGTTCCTCCGGTCAAGTATTATCTCTCCGGTAACCGCGGTAGTAATGTAAGACATTATCGGGCCTTCGTTGATGTCACCTTCGGACATGCTGATCTCCGAAACCTTGAAATCGCAGTTAATTATCCCCTCAACGGCTGTATCGTTTATTTTGAACGTTTGCGCCTGCACATGCAGAGGAGCCAGTATGACGAGTACGAGGAGCAGCAGTATCCTTAACATGGGGGACCCCCCTTTTATTCTGGCCAGCATATTATAGCTCTTTCCATATGCAATAGCAATTTGATAGAATGTCCGGGATGTCCGCAGTTATCAGAGCAGAGGGGCTTGTCAAAAGGTTCAACGGTTTCACCGCCGTCGACGGCATCTCCTTTGAGATCAAAGAAGGCGAATGCTTCGGCTTCCTGGGGCCCAACGGCGCCGGAAAGACCACGACCATCAAGATGATCCACTGTGTGTCGCCCATAACCTCCGGTTCGATCGAGGTCTTCGGGATGACCGCCAATATAGACAACAGAAAGATAAAGATGATGACCGGCATCATACCGCAGGAAGTGACGCTTGATATCGATCTCACCGTTTACGAGAACCTGATGGTGTTCTCGCATTTCTTTGACATCCCGATCAAAGAGGCAAAAAAAAGGATCAACGAGCTTTTGGAATTCGTCGAGCTTTCCGGAAGGAAAGATTCAAAGATCGACAGCCTTTCCACCGGCATGAAGCGAAGGCTGCTGATCGCGAGGGCCCTCCTGAACAAACCGAAGCTGATAATTGCGGATGAACCCACGACCGGCCTTGACCCGCAGGCGAGGCACCTGATCTGGCAAAGGCTGCGCCTGCTCAAGCGCCAGGGTGCGACGCTCATATTGACCACCCAGTACATGGAGGAGGCCGAGCAGCTGTGCGATCATATCGTGATAATGAACGAGGGGAAAGTACTTAAAGAGGGAATACCTTCAAAGCTCGTCGAGGACGAGATCGGGAAAGAGGTCATAGAGATACGCATCGCGAAAGAAGAGGATGAGAGATTGATATCGAGGCTGTCCGACGCCAGCTGCGGGCATGAGCGGGTGGGGGACACGCTATATTTCTACTGCAAGGACGGACAGAGCCTGATGAGAAGAGTTGTGGAGCTGAATCTGACAAATGTCCTCAACCGGCCGGCGACGCTGGAAGACGTGTTCCTCAAGCTCACAGGGAGGAGCCTTAACGAATGAACATCTCTTACCGTTCCTGGTATGTCTTCTGGCGGAACATGGTCTCTTACAAGAGGTTCATCTTCACCACTTTCCTCGTGAGCCTGGGACAGCCGCTCTTTTACCTCATCACATTCGGCATCGGAATGGGCGCTTATATGGGATTTTTGGGCGGGAGGCCCTACCTTTATTTCCTTGTTCCCGGTGTTCTGGTTTCCAGCGTCATGATGTCTTCGGCCTTTGAATGCCTGTACGGCACTTTCGTGAAAATGATCCACGAACATCTTTATGATTCGCTAATTGCCACCCCGGTTTCCGCTGAGGACGCGATAACCGGCGACATCCTCTGGGGCGCTTTCAGGGGTATGATAAGCGGGATATTAATGTTGATAGTCGCCTGTTTCATGGGGGTGGCGCCGGTCTCATTCCTGAGCCTTATTCTCCTTATTATTCTGATGCTTTTTGTGGGGATAATGTTCGCTTCCATGTCAATGATCGTAACGGCGTACGCGCCGAACTTTGATTTCTTCAGCTATTATACGGAGCTTGTCGTTACCCCAATGCTGTTCTTCTCGGGAGTTTTCTTCCCGCTCGACAAATTCCCTGATTGGATGAAGACGCTGGCGCAGTTCCTGCCGCTGACCCATGCCGTCGAGATATCCAGGGCGGCATTTAACAATACTTATTCGCCCGGGCTGATCATCAATTTCATGGTCCTGCTTGTTGTAGAGGTCGCAGCTTTCTATGCCGGCATCAAGACGATGAAAAGGAGGCTGATAAAATAAATGGCGGAAAACCCGGTCCAGCAGCGGCTTGACGACATCAATGCGATATCCATTGCGATAGATTCCTACGATGACATCTTCTCGGACTTTGACCCCCGCGATATTGCCCAGAGGGACCTGTCCGAGGACTTCATAATCGAGCTCATGAGGCGGCACAGGCAGAACCCGAAGGGCAAATACGACGTCGTCCTTGTGGGGCCGAAGGCCATCGAGGATGCAGCAGTTGAAAAGAAGATCGTTTCAAGGCTCAACAGGTATTTCCATCAGAAGCACGCCAGCTACGTTCAGGCGATCAAAGAGATAAGGCTGAAAGGATTGGCCTATACCGTTTTTGGGATGGCAGTTTTGCTGGCCTTGATGTATTTTGCATATTTCAAGAAGTTCGAAACTTTCATGCTCGAACTGCTCGGCATAATTTTCACGCCTCTCGGATGGTTCGGGGTGTGGGAAGGCTTCTCGAA
>CAZSXD010000076.1:0-5533 GCA_964611075.1 uncultured bacterium | reverse complement strand
TTCAGCAGTCCTATTATACTGATACTTTTCTTCGCGACGGGTCTTTCTTTTATCGTCAGGGACAGCGTCAATGCTCTTATCATCCTTTCAATAATCATGATCAGCGGCCTCCTGGGATTCTGGCAGGAAAAGGGAGCGACAGATGCGGTAGAAAAACTGGTATCGATGGTCAGGGTCAACGCATCCGTCCTGAGGGACGGCAGGCAAAAAGATATCCCGGTCGAGGAAGTCGTGCCGGGCGATATGGTCATTCTCAAAGCCGGCGATATGGTGCCGGCCGATTGCCTGCTCCTTGAGTCAAAAGACCTTTTTGTCAATGAAGCCGCCCTGACGGGCGAAAGCTACCCTGCCGCCAAAGAGACCGCCGCTGTGGATGCGGCCGCGCCGATCGGCAAAAGGACGAATTCGGTCTTTCTCGGGACCTACGTCGTCAGCGGCAGCGCGAAAGCGCTCGCGGTCCTCACTGCAAAGAGCACGGAATTCGGCAGGATCTCCGAGAAGCTGGCGTACAGGATGCCGGAGACCGAATTTGAACGGGGCATCAGAAGGTTCGGGAATCTCCTTATGCAGGTGACGCTTATCCTTGTGATCGTGGTCTTCGCCATCAACGTTTATTTCGCGAGGCCCGTTCTCGAGGCCTTCCTTTTCTCTCTCGCTCTCGCTGTGGGCTTAACGCCCCAGCTTCTGCCGGCGATAATCAGCATCAACCTTTCCCACGGCGCAAGACGCATGGCGTCCCAAAATGTGATAGTAAAGAAGCTGGCGTCCATAGAGAACTTCGGCAGCATGAACGTGATCTGCTCCGACAAGACCGGCACTCTTACCGAAGGGATCATAAAACTTTATTCGGCCACTGACATCGATGGAGATCCGAGCGAAAGATCCTTCTTCTACGGCTACATAAATGCTTATTACGAAACCGGGTTCGAAAATCCAATAGACAACGCCATACGGAACTACCGGAAATTCGACCTTTCGGGATACAAAAAGCTGGATGAAGTGCCGTATGATTTCGGAAGAAAGCTCCTGAGCATCCTTGTTTCAGGTGAAGGAAAGAACGTCATGGTGACAAAGGGCACCCTGGCGAACGTTCTTGCCGTATGTTCAACGGCGGAAGTTCCCGGCGGCAGGACCGCGGACATAGGGGCGGTCGAAGAAAAGATCAAAGCGCGTTTTGAAGAACTGAGCAAAAAGGGCTTCAGGGTGCTGGGGCTGGCTTACAGGGACGCGGGAGCGCATCCGTCGATAACCAGAGAGAACGAAAAGAACATGACCTTCCTCGGATTCCTCGTTTTCTTCGATCCGTTGAAGGCCGGGATCGTCGAAACGGTGAAGCATCTTGATAAACTCGGGATAAAGCTGAAGATCGTCACCGGGGACAACAGGTACGTTTCGGCTTACGTGGGAAGCGAAATCGGCCTGAAGGAAGCCGGGCTCCTTACCGGGGAGGAGCTCCGAAAGATGAGCGACGAAGCCATCACCCTGCGCGTTAACGATGCCGATATTTTCGCGGAGATAGAGCCCAATCAAAAAGAGCAGATAATACTCGCGCTTAAAAAATCGGGGAACGTGGTGGGTGCGCTCGGGGACGGCATAAACGACGCCACAGCGATCAAAGCCGCGGACATCGGGATCTCCGTTGAGAGCGCGGTCGACATAGCGAAGGAGGCCGCCGACATAATACTGCTGAAAAAGGACATCGGAGTCCTGGTGAACGGCGTGCTGGAAGGGCGCCGCACTTTCGCGAACACGCTGAAATATGTTTTCATGGCGACCAGCGCCAACTTCGGCAACATGTTCAGCATGGCGGGCGCCTCGCTGTTCCTGCCGTTCCTTCCGCTTCTGCCCAAGCAGATACTCCTGACCAATCTTCTCACCGATTTTCCCGAAATGACGATCGCCACGGACAACGTTGAAAAAGACGTCATGTTCAGGCCCAGAAAATGGGACACGGGCTTTATACGCAGGTTCATGTTCGCTTTCGGGCTTTTGAGCTCGGTATTCGATTATCTTACCTTCGGCGTCCTTATCTTATTAATGCACGCTGGAGTTGACCGGTTCAGGACCGGCTGGTTCGTTGAGTCGGTGCTTTCCGCCTCATTGATAGTGCTTGTCATCCGCACACGCAAGCCTTTCTATGTGAGCAGGCCCGGAAAGTACCTGCTGATCTCCACCTTGATCATCGCGGGCATCACTCTGGCCCTGCCCTACACATTGCTTGGAAGACTGTTCGGGTTCACTCCTCTGAATGCCGCCTTCCTTACGGCGCTTGCCGCGATACTGATCGTTTACATGATCTCTGCGGAGCTTCTGAAGAAATTATTTTATTCGAAAGAGAGAGCCTGAATTTCATGCTTCCTCGCTGGCTTATAAAGAAAACCCCTAAATCAGAGAACATCAAAAGGATCCGAAGCCTCATCGGCAACAGCGTTCGAACGGTCTGCGAAGAAGCGAAATGCCCGAATATCGGCGAATGTTATTCCAAAGGCACCGTAACTTTCATGATACTCGGTGATACCTGCACGAGGAACTGCGGCTTCTGCGGAGTGGCAAAAGGAAAACCCTCTAAGGTCGATGAAAACGAACCAGAAAACGTGGCCGAAGCCGCGAAAAAACTCGGGCTTAAATATGTGGTGATAACCTCAGTGACCCGCGACGATCTGATCGACGGCGGCGCATCCCAATTCGCCGAAACCGTGCTCGCGCTTCGCGCCTCGCATCTCGCGCCTCGAATTGAGCTTCTTGTTCCCGACTTCAAAGGCTGCATAAAAGACCTTGAGATCGTGCTGGGATCAAAACCTGACATCCTTAACCACAATGTCGAAATGGTGCCGCGACTTTATGAAAGAATCAGGCCGGGATCGAACTTTAAGACTTCGCTGCAGCTCCTCAAAAATTCGAAGTCGATCAACAAGAATATTCCTACAAAATCGGGATTCATGCTGGGGCTGGGAGAAACCGAAAGCGAGGTCCTTGAACTCATCAATGACCTTCGAAGGGCGGATGTGGATATCCTGACTATCGGCCAGTACATCCCCCCTTCACAGTACATCCCCCCTTCACATAATAATGTAAAGGTAGTAGAATACGTACGGCCGGAGAAATTCGAGGAGTACCGCCTTTTCGGGCTTTCCCTTGGAATAAAAAAGGTCTTTTCAGGACCTTTTGTTCGCAGTTCCTACCTGGCCGGGAGTTACTGATGTTTGAAGAAGCCGAGCGTCTGCAAAAACTGCCGACGTACATATTCGCTAAGCAGGACAAGCTGAAGATAGAGCTGCGCAAAAAGGGCGCGGACCTCATCGACCTCGGCCTGGGCAGCCCCGACCACACCCCTCCTCAGGAGGTCGTCGACGAGATGATCTCGGCGCTGAAAGACCCGAACATTAATAAGTATCCGTCCTTCGACGGGTCGCATGAATTCAAGAAAGCCGTGACGGAATGGATGCACCGCCAGTACGGCGTCGGCGTATCCGAAGAAGAGGTCGTCCCGCTGATCGGATCGAAGGAGGGCGTAGTTCACCTGCAGTTCGCCTATCTCAATCCCGGCGACACGACCCTTGTCCCGATGCCGGCTTACCCCGCGCATTTCAGGGGCGCCATACTCGCCGGAGCTGAACCGATAGTTCTCCCCACCACCGAAAGGACGGGATTCCTTCCGAATCTAAGGATAATCGACGAATCAATAGCAAGAAGGGCGAAGATGCTCTTCCTTTCTTACCCGACGAACCCGACGGGGGCAACGGTGCCGAAGGAGTTCCTCGAAGAAGCCATCGCCTTCTGCAAAAAATACGAGATAATGCTCGTGCACGATTTCGCCTACGCGGAGCTTTACTTCGACGGAGCCAAGCCCCTGAGCATTCTTTCCCTCCACGGCGCGAAGGACATAGCAATCGAGTTCCACACGTTGTCAAAGACGTTCGGTATGGCCGGCTGGAGATGCGGTTTCGCCGTCGGCAACAAGAACATGGTCGAATCCCTGAGAAAGATAAAGACGAACCTTGATTACGGGATGTTCAACGCCATCCAGAGGGCAGCGGTGAAAGCGCTCGGCATCCATAACGGCTACATCGACGGCGTCCGCCAGAGATACCAGAGAAGAAGGGACGTCGTGCTCGAAGGCCTGAAAGAGCTCGGCTGTTCGAACATAATCAAGCCGAAGGGGGCCATGTACGTCTGGTTCCCGATCCCGAAAGGTTTCAACTCATACGACTGGATGGTCTTCCTGATGGAAAAGGCGGGAGTGGTCCTGACCCCCGGCATTGCGTTCGGCGAGCTCGGCGAGGGTTACGCCCGCATATCCCTCATCGAAAGCGAGGAAAAACTGAAAGAAGCGATCGCAAGGATGAAGAAGGCCGGGGTCAAATATGGATAGGCCGATAGTCGCGGTGACCATGGGAGATGCGGCGGGCATAGGGCCGGAAGTCATAATAAAGGCCTTCATGAACGGAGAGATCCAGAACGTGGCGCGCCCCATAGTCATCGGGGATGCACGCGTGATAAAGAACGCTCTCAGCTACACGAAGATAGGCCATGTGGAGATCAACCCGGTAAAGAGCGTTCTGGAATCCAAGTTCATGAAAGGCATCATCGATGTCTTTGACATGGCGAACATAGACCCCGCAAAAGTGAAGATCGGCCAGGTAAGCGCCGCGTGCGGAAAGGCCTCGGTGGAGTACCTTGAAAAGGCCATAAAGCTCGCGATGAACAAGGAAGTGGACGCCATCGCGACCGCTCCGATAAACAAGGAAGCGATACACAAAGCAGGCTACAGGTTCCACGGACACACCGAGATCCTGGCAAAGAGGACCAAGACCAAGAACTACGCCATGATGTTCGTTTCCGATCCTTTCTGGGTGATGCTGGTCACGACCCACCTGCCCCTTGCGAAGGTGAGCAGGAACATCAGCAGGAAAAATGTCCTCAAGACCATAAAACTGGCGCACGAGTTCCTGTACAGGGTGCGCGGCAAGAAGCCGAAGATCGGAGTGGCAGGCGTCAATCCGCACGCCGGAGAAGGCGGGATCTTCGGCAATGAGGAGAAAAGGGCTATAAGGCCGGCTGTTGAGGATGCCAGGAAGCTGGGCATAAACGTGAAAGGCCCGATCTCTCCTGACGGCATCTTCTATCTTGCCAACGTGGGAGTATTTGACATAGTCATAGCGATGTACCACGACCAGGGCCTGATACCGCTGAAGCTTGTTTCGTTCAATCGAAGCGTCAACGTGACGGTGGGCCTTCCGATAATCAGGACTTCCGTCGACCACGGCACCGGATTTGACATCGCAGGCAAGGGCTGGGCGAACCCCGCAAGCCTTGTGGAAGCGATCAAGGTTGCCGCCCATTTCGCAAAGATCAAAAAGGGAAAATAGTGGCCCGTCCCGGAAAGAAGCTCGGCCAGCATTTCCTCTCCGATAATAACCTGCTGAAAAAGATAGCTGATTCCGCGCAGCTTACCAAAGACGACATTGTGCTGGAAGTTGGCACAGGCTTTGGCACGCTCACGAAGCATCTCGCTGAAAAAGCGGGAAAAGTG
>CAZSXD010000075.1:0-5569 GCA_964611075.1 uncultured bacterium | reverse complement strand
TGTCCTCGTCCGGGATCATCGGCCGGATTTTATGAGCCCATTCTGCCGATGATCCCGGACGAGGACAAGATCGGACAGATAGAGATGGGATCCGCCTACCTGAGGAAGAATTTCCTGAAAAGTCCGAGGGGGCTGTGGCTCAGCGAGAGAGTGTGGGAGCCTCACCTTCCGGGGACATTGAGCCGCGCCAGGATCGAGTACGTCACCGTGGACGATTCGCATTTCATTTCCGCCGGGCTGGAGGAAAAGGACCTCTTCGGCTATTACGTGACGGAGGAAGAAGGCCGCAAGCTCAGTGTCTTCCCGATAAGCAAGCGCCTCCGATATCTTGTTCCCTTCAAAATGCCGCACGAAACGATAGACCATCTAAAGAGCATTGCGACCGAAAGCGGGGACAGGGCGGCCGTGCTGGCCGATGACGGCGAGAAGTTCGGCGTCTGGCCGGGAACTCACAAGTGGGTGTATGAGGACCGGTGGCTTGAGCAGTTCCTTAAAGCCCTGGAGGACAACAGGGACGTGATAAGGACCATGACATTCTCCGAATACATCGACGAGTATCCGGCTGCCGGGAGGGTCTATCTTCCCACAGCGTCATACTCGGAGATGATGGAATGGGCTCTGCCGGTGAAGGCCGGCCTCAAGTTCGAAAGGATGGAGAAAGAGCTCAGGTCATACGGGAAGTATGACGAATACAGCCAGTTCATGAGAGGAGGGTTCTTCAGGAACTTTTTCGTGAAATATCCGGAGAGCAACAACATGCACAAGAAAATGCTTTTCGTGAGCGAAAAGATATCCACTCTTTCCAAAGGCAGGAAACTCGGCTTCTCCTCGGAAGATCGCGAAAAACTTATAGAGGAGGCAAGATCAAGCCTGTATAAAGGCCAGTGCAACTGCGCGTACTGGCACGGCGTTTTCGGGGGGCTGTATCTGAACTACCTGAGGCACGCGGTCTATGAGAACCTGATCGCGGCCGAAACGGCCGTCGACAGGCTGGGCTACGGCGAACAGAAGTTCATCGAGGTCCGCACGTTCGATTTTGACAGGGACGGCAGCGACGAATTGCTGGTCGGCAGCGATCTCATCAATGTATATTTCAGCCCCGCTTACGGAGGCGGCATATTCGAGCTCGATTACAGGCCCAAGCTGTTCAATCTGGTGGACACGCTGTCGCGCAGGGAAGAGGCTTACCACAGGAAGTTGAGGGAGGCGTCAGCCGCGTCGGCGGAGGGTGGTGGTGTCGCGAGCATCCATGATATCGTGAGGTCCAAGGAGCCCGGCCTTGAAAAACACCTGGTCTACGACAAGAACAGGCGGCTGATGCTCCTTGATCATTTCCTCCCGTCCGATACGGCATGGCCGGAGTTCGCCGATTCCTCCTACAGGGAGCTCGGGGATTTTGTTGAGGGAAGATATGTTCCGATGGTCAAGAAAACCCCGTCGGAGATCCAGATAACCCTGAAGAGAAGGGGAAGCGTCCTTCAGTCGGGGAAGAGCGTCCCCGTAGAGGTCCTTAAAACGATCTCCATATTCAAGGGCCAGTCCATGCTCAATTTCAAGTATGAGATCACGAACCTCGGCAGCGAGGTCTTTGACGCGCTGTTCGGCGTTGAGTTCAATTTTGCCATGCTGGCGGGGAATTCGCCGGACCGCTACTATGTTCTTGAAGGCACGGAGTTGGACGATAGGAGGCTGGCAAGCACGGGCGAGACCGTCAAATGCAGGAAGCTGAAGATTGTTGACGAATGGAAAGGCTTTAGTGTATCATTGGAGACCGATGTCCTGGACCGGATCTGGAGATTCCCGGTCGAAACGGTTTCCCAGTCTGAAGCGGGTTTTGAGAAGAATTATCAGAGTTCCGCCGTCCTTCCCAATGCCAGGGTGACGATAGAGCCCGGAGGCAAATGGACGGGTAGCGTAAGGCTCATAATAGAGTAGCCTGCCAGACGGCAGGCAGGGAGGGGTCAGATAAATGCCCGAATTAAGAAAAGATCCCATATCGGACCGATGGGTCATCATAGCCACGGAGCGCGGGAGGAGGCCGTCCGATTTCAAGGAGGGCGGGGCGGGGAAGGTCACGGAGGGAAAGTTCTGTCCTTTCTGCGAAGGACAGGAAGCGACCACGCCGAAGGAGATAACCGCCTGGAGGAAGCCGGGGACGGAGCCGGACAAGCCCGGTTGGGATGTAAGGATAACCCCGAATAAATTCCCGGCCCTGGTCGTCGAAGGCGAGGTCAACCGCACCGGTATAGGGATATTTGACATGATGAGCGGCATCGGGGCGCATGAGGTCATTGTCGAGACCCCGAAGCACGGCGAGAACCTGGCCGAAATGGACGAAACCCAGATAGACAAGGTGCTCTGGGCTTACAAGAACAGGATAGGCGACCTCGAGCGCGACAAGAGGTTCAGATACGTACTGGTGTTCAAGAATTACGGCGAGGCGGCGGGAGCGTCGCTCGAGCACGCTCACTCGCAGTTGATAGCGACGCCCATAACCCCGCGTTACGTCAAGCTTGAGCTTACCAGCGCCAAGCAGTACTTCCATGAGAAGGAGCGCTGCATTTTCTGCGACATGATAAGGCAGGAAATGGGGGACGGCACCCGCATAGTTTCCGAGAACGAGTACTTCGTGAGCTTTACCCCCTTCGCTTCGCGCTTCCCGTTCGAGATGTGGATACTGCCGCGGCGCCATCAGCATGATTTCTCGATCATAACCGATGAGGAGAGGGTCCAGCTGGCGAGGCTCCTCAAGGAAACGATGATGAGGCTCAAGAAATGCCTGAACGATCCGCCCTACAATTACATGATACACACTTCCCCGAACCCGATACCCAGGGCGGGCAAACCCGATTACTGGGGGACGGTCCAGTACGATTACCACTGGCACATAGAGATAGTTCCGCGCCTTACGAAAACGGCCGGTTTCGAATGGGGAACGGGGATGTACATCTGTCCGACCCCTCCCGAGGAAGCGGCGAAGTATCTGAGGGAAGTCAAGATATAGAAAAAAGAAGGAGGTGTTTTAAAGTGGCAAACAGGACCCGTCTCGTTAAGATAAAGTTCAAGCCGCCTCATGCGGCCGGGGCAGTGAAGATAGCCGGGGATTTCACGGACTGGGAGCACAGTGCGATCGATATGTCGAGGTCCGGGCGCACCGCGGAATGGACCGCCTCGCTCAGGCTCACTCCTGGTGAACACCAGTACCGCTTCATCATGGACGGCAGCTGGTACACCGATCCGTCCACAGAGCACGTTTCCAATCAACTGGGATCTGAAAATTCCGTCCTAAGGGTAAGCTGACATGTTCATGCGTGAAGAGCTGCCGGAAATGCCTTACAATTATGGAGAGGACAGGATCATCCTTCTTGTCAGGGACCCGCGCTGGATCCACGCTTATTGGGAGATCACGGGATCAAAATACGATGAGGTGCGGAAGGCGCTTGGAGAAGGCATCCGGACATCCAGGGAGATAATGCGGATTTACGACGCGACGTCTTCCCCCTGGAAAAGCTTCGACATAGACGTGCTTGGCGGAGCCAGGAACTGGTACATAAATGTTCCCGAGCCGGACAGGACATATGTCGTTGAGCTCGGATATCGGACGTCCGACGGCAGGTTCATGATGATGGCGAGGTCGAACGCCGTGACCACCCCCAGGGAAGGCATGAGCGATGTCATAGATGAGGAGTGGATGACGAAGGACTTTGAACGCATCTACGCGATCTCCGGCGGCTTCGGCATCGGGAAAAGCTCCGGAGAGATCAAAAAGTTGATGGAAAAGCACCTTATGATGCTCAGGTCTTCCGGCTGGATCTCATCCCCGGGCAGCCCTTTCGGCGCAAGACCGCGTTAAAGCCGCTTCATTTATGGAAAAAGGATATTTAGCTATCGTTTTGCATGCTCATTTGCCTTATGTGAGGCATCCGGAGCATGAGGAATTCCTTGAAGAGGACTGGTTCTTCGAGGCTGTCACGGAAACATATATCCCCCTGATAAACGTGTTCGAGAGACTTGTTAACGACGGCGTCCGCTTCAGGATCACGATGTCCCTTTCACCTACGCTTCTGTGCATGTTCGCCGATCCGCTCCTGCAGAGCAGGTACATCAGGCATATTGAGAGCCTCATAGAGCTTGCCGAGAAAGAATGCAAGAGGACGGAAAGGGAGCCCCATTTCAACGGGCTGGCGCACATGTATCTTGATAAGTTCAGGAGCGCAAGGCGCTTTTTCGTCGAGAAGTGCGGCCGCAACCTTGTCAACGCTTTCAGAAAGCTCGCGGACTCAGGGTTTGTAGAGGTCATAACCTCCGCAGCGACGCACGGATATTTGCCGCTTTCCGAGATCAACAAGGCGGCCGTCAGGGCGCAGATCAAGGTCGGCGTGGATCATTACAAGGCACATTTCGGCCGGGTCCCTCCCGGCATGTGGCTTCCGGAATGCGGATATAATCCGCCGGACGACAAATACCTTGCGGAATTCGGCGTGAAGTATTTTTTCGTCGACACTCACGGCATACTGCACGGTTCCCCCAGGCCGAAATACGGCATCTTCGCGCCCGTATACACGAAGAACGGAGTGGCCGCTTTCGGCAGGGACGTCGAATCATCAAGGGCGGTCTGGAGCGCGGAGGAGGGTTATCCGGGGGATCACAATTACAGGGAATTCTACAGGGACATCGGCTTTGACCTGGACCATGATTATATCAGGCCTTACATCCATGTTGACGGGACCCGAATAAATACGGGGATCAAGTATTTCAGGATAAGCGGCAGTACGGACGACAAGCAGCCTTACGACTTGAAGGCGGCGGCCGATAAGGCGGCCGAGCATGCCGGGAACTTCATGTTCAACCGCCAGAGGCAGGTCGAGCATGTCCACGGGGTCACGGACAAAAAGCCCATCGTCGTTTCCCCTTACGATGCGGAGCTTTTCGGGCACTGGTGGTACGAGGGGCCGATGTGGCTTGATTACCTTTTCAGAAAGCTCCATTACGACCAGGACACCGTCAGGACCGTGACACCGTCGCAGTACCTGGCGGAGAACCCCAGGAACCAGGTCTTGACACCTTCAATGTCCTCCTGGGGCTGGAAAGGGTACAGCGAAGTATGGCTGGAAGGGAGCAACGACTGGATATATCGGCACGTCCACAAGGCCCAGGAGAGGATGGTGGAACTCGCCGAAACATATTATAATTGCGCGGATAACCTGAAGATCAGGGCCTTGAACCAGGCCGCAAGAGAGCTGCTGCTGCTCGAGGCCAGCGACTGGCCGTTCATCCTTAAGACAGGGACCGTCGTTTCCTATGCGCAAAAAAGGATAAAGGACCATATGCTGAGGTTCATCCGGCTGTATGATGATATAAGGTCGGGTTCGATCGATGAAGGGTGGCTTTCTGACATAGAGGGAAAGGACAACGTGTTCTCTGAGATCGATTTCAGGGTATATAAGGGGTAGGGAGATTCAAATGAAAGCAGTCGTATTAGCTGGCGGACTCGGTACCCGGATGCATCAGCTCACAATAGAGCGGCCCAAGCCGATGCTGCCTTTTGCGAACAAGCCGATAATCGAGC
>CAZSXD010000074.1:4605-5625 GCA_964611075.1 uncultured bacterium | reverse complement strand
AATAATCCTTTCAGGACCCTGGCGATGAGGTCTTTTTCCGCTACTGTCGGACCCATATCGTTAGTGGTCTCAAGATATTCCCTGATGAGGAACTCAATCTTCAATAGCGGCTTTATTGGGGCCGGTTTGTATTCCGTTTTCATAGCTTCAGCCAATTCCTTTTTTTCCTCCACATCCTTGGCCAGCATGGCGCCCAGCAGCTGTTTCTCGGAGGGATCGAAATCTTTCCAGGCCGCGATGACCCTCGTTGCGTCATTGCCGAACAGATCAAAACCGAGAAGGTGTCTTTCCGGGCATCCTCCAAGGACAGGATAGGTCCTTGCCAGTTGAAGCATGCGCGCGAAAGCGGACACGCGCGGGTAAAGTTCCTTACCTCTTTTTTTAATGCCGCTCATGAACTCCTCGAAAGCTTTATTGTCGATCATTTCCGGCATTTTAGCCTTGTCCATCAATGTCACAAGGTCCTCAAGCTGTGATCCAATGTTCCCGATCGAACCAAATATCGCCATGGTCTTTTTCTGATCAAACAGATGTACAGGGAAGATGGACCAGAAACGCGGATTGTTCCCTGATGGATCGAAATAGGTCATTACCCTTAATTTCCCGCCAAGCACCCGGTTCAACGCTTCATCCAGACAGAGCCCTTTTTGAAGTTCCGCGGAGATCAATTGGGCTATGGTCTGTTTGTTGCCGGGGTCCTTATCGAACTGCGATATCTTGTCTTCGGTAGCTTTGTCCACAAAAACGGATGATACCCCTTGCAGCTGCAGTGTTTTGCCGAATTCCACCACATCAGAGCGTATCTTGCGTTTTTCCGCATCCTTCAACAACGCATAAAGCGCCGCGTCATGTATTATCAGGTCTCGCGGGACCTGACTTTTATCCACGGCTTTCTGGTGCATATCTGACGTGATCTTCAGGGCGTTCTCTGTCAAGCGCCTGCAGTAGAAATACGCCCTTCCCTGATGCAAAGGCTTCAGTTTTTCAGCGGGTTGCGCCATGCAATATCACGGCATATTA
>CAZSXD010000074.1:0-4595 GCA_964611075.1 uncultured bacterium | reverse complement strand
TTTCAGATGATATTCAGGATTTCTCGCCCAGCTGGTAGCGGGTAAATCTTCGAATGACTATGTTCTCGCCGATCTTGGCGCAGAACTATTTTTGCCTCTTTAATTCGCGTACCGCATTATAGACATTGTTTGATACTGCCGGCAATTCATCTTCGAGAATATCATCCGAAACCGCTCCAAGATATTTATCAATGAGACCATTTATAAAGGAGGCGTTGAACTTTATTGGGCTTTCCTTATTCACCATGAACGCAGCGAGGGGATCGACAAAGCTGCTCTCCTTTTCTTTTTCTATGCTCTTAGCCCAGAAGGCCAAACTATTCTCCGGAGAAGAGAACAGGTGCGCTCCCAGCACCTCAAAAAGCGGGTATCTTTGGGGGTCAAATCCGGCTCTATGGAACTGCAGGGCATAAGCCAAAGCAATACATTCCTCGGCAATATCTGAAGATACGGACGGACCTTCTTTCATTTTGGAATGTGCTTCAAGGAACAGGCACAGGTCCGATTTGTTCTCTATAAGGATAGCAGGTCTTGCTTCCTTAACTATATATAATATCGTTTTCGTCTGTGTTCCCGGCGTGTAGTGCTGAGGCTCATTCTCATAATAACACTTGAGTCGAAATGAACCGAACACCGAATTTAAAATGTCGATCACAAAGCACGTTGTTTTGGTCCTTTCCGTCAGAGCATTTATGACCATCTTGCGCTGGAAAGGCTCTTTTAGATAATTTATTGCAGCTTCATTGAAACGAACACTTTCGATCCTTAAAGCGTGAAGCTGGCGTGTCAGGTCAGGAAGGGTAGAGGGGTTTTCTTTCCGAAGCGTAGAGAGCATATCGTATCTTTTTGCGTTAAGAGTGCCCGGACGGTTGTGGCGAGCGTAACTCAGCGCCGCCATAGAGATGCTTTCGCAAAAGAAAAATATTCTCTTTGATGAAAATGCCATAACTTTTCCTGGTAGAATATCGGCGGATATATTGAATAATTTCAGTTTAAGAGGGGATCACTTCAGGATTTCTCGCCCAGCTGGTAGCGGGTAAATCTGCGTATGACTATGTTCTCGCCGATCTTGGCGCAGAACTCGCCGAGCAGGTCATTTATGGTCTTCTTTGGGTCCTTTATGAACGGCTGTTCCATGAGACAAACCTCGCTGTAGAACTTCTCAAGCCGTCCCTCCACTATCTTGTCGGCCACCTTATCGGGCTTTCCTTCGGCAAGCGTCTGGCTCTTAAGTATGTCCCTCTCATGCTCGATTATGCCGTCCGGAACGTCCTCCTTGGAAAGGTACTGCGGATTTGACGCGGCCACCTGCATCGCCACGTCCTTCACGAAGGACTGGAACTCTATGTTGCGGGCCACGAAATCCGTCTCGCAGTTGACCTCCACAAGGACGCCGATCTTCCCTCCGAGGTGGATGTAGCTGTCGACGACGCCCTGAGCCGCGACCCTTCCGGCCCTTCTTGCGGCGGCGGCAAGGCCCAGTTTGCGCAGGATCTCAATGGCCTTTTCCATGTCGCCCTTTGCTTCCGTGAGGGCTCTTTTGCAGTCCATCATCCCCACGCCGGTCTTTTCCCTTAATGCGACTACGCTTTCGGTGGTTATCCCGGTATTAGAAGCCAATCCTTTTCTCCCCTTCCTCTTCTTCCTCTTCGATGTTCAGCTTCGCGGCGGCCGCGAGCGCTTCCATCTGTTCCTCCTGGGTGAGGGCGGTCGCTTCCTCCAGCTCGGCCGGCAATGCGATCTCTTCGGCCGAAACTTCGGCCGGTGACAGGATCTGGCGGCCGGAAAGTACTGCGTCGGCCATCAATGACGTGAGAAGCTTGAGGGATTTGATCGCGTCGTCGTTGGCGGGTATGGGATAGTCCACTTCTTCGGGGTCGCAGTTGGTGTCGACCACCCCGACGATGGGGATGTTCATCCTTCTTGCTTCCTGGATGGCGATGAGCTCTTTCTTTGAATCAACGACGTATAATACCGAAGGCATGGACGTCATATCCCTTATGCCGCCCAATCCCCTGATGATCTTGGCGTAATCCCTCTTTATGGTGGCGACCTCTTTTTTCGTGAGCTTTTCGAATATGCCGTCCGCTTCCATTTTCTCTATCTCTTTCATGCGGGCTATGTTCTTCTTGAGGGTCTTGAAGTTCGTCAATGTCCCCCCGAGCCATCTCTGGTTGACGTAGAACATCCCGCAGCGCTTCGCTTCCTCCTCAAGGGACTCCTGCGCCTGTTTCTTTGTCCCCACAAAGAGCACCGTCCCGCCTTTCGCGACCGCGTCCTTGATGAAATTGTAGGCTTTTTCTATCAACGGGATGGTCTTGTGAAGGTCGATGACATGGATGTCGTTCCTCGAGGAATATATGAACTTCTTCATTTTCGGGTTCCAGCGCTTGCTCTGGTGGCCGAAGTGGACCCCCGCCTCAAGCAGCTGTTTCATCGTCACTACCGCCAAAATTATTTACCTCCATGCCCGCCGAAACTTTAGTGAAGGCAGGCTCAAAAAATTACAACAGGAAGGAATTATACCAGCGCGGGAGAAATAACGCAAGAGGTTTTCGAGCTTGAAGTTTTAGCGAAAATATGCTAAAATAACGCATTATGTCCATAAAATTGGACTGCGCAAGATGCCTTGTGACGGGGCTGCTCGTTGCCGCTTTCTTCTCCACATTCGTTCATTTTTCATACGCCGGCACGGTCCTTAATCCCAGGATCCCTGCTGCGTATTCGACCATACAGGAAGCCCTTATCAACGCTCAGAACGGCGATCCGCTGTACTGCGAAGGCCTTTTCAACGAACACGACATCACGTGGGAAGCGAATAATGTCACGCTGGTGATATCTCCCGCCGCGACCGTTCCCGCCACGATCGACGCGCAGAGTCAGGGAAGCGTCATCAATCTTTTGTCCGCCGTATCTCTGAGCATAGAAGGCATTACGCTGTGCAATGGGAGGAACACGACAAGTTCACTGTACGGCGGAGCGGTAAGTTTGGTGAGCGGTTCGTCGCTCAATCTTGAAGATGTCATTATCAGGAATTGTTCATCCGAGGGCAATCCTTGCGGCGCGATATATGCCAATGGATCAAGCGTTCGAGTGGACAGTTGCCTCTTCGAGGGGAATAGAACGACCGCTATCGGAGGTGTCGGAGAGTATGGAACGTGGGAGATATTAAATTCCCGGTTCATCGGTAACTTCAGTGTAAGCCCCGGAGGGGTGTTCTATCAGGCTTCGGGCAATATCGTGAATTCCACGTTCGCGGATAATGCGGCGACGACCAGCATCGGCGGTGTTTTCATGAACGGGAGCTGGAACATTTCCAGCAGTGAATTCAGCGGGAACAGCGCATCAGGTGGAGGAGGTGTGGTGTACGGGGCCGCCGCGATGAACATGTTCAATTGCACTTTTGAAGGCAACAGCGGCGGGGGGACCGGCGGGGGCGTAGCATATTCCGGAACAGTTGTAGCGACCAATTGTTCGTTCACGAACAACAGCGGGCTCAACGGAGGAGTATTCTACACGGGCGCATTGACGGCCTTTGATTGCGACTTTTCCGGGAACATCGCAACCCAGGGCGGAGGCATTAGCTGGTCGTGCGACTTCCGGGTCTACGACAGCGTCTTTAAAGGGAATCTTGCTTATCAGCGGGGCGGATGTTTTGCTTCGGGGAGCACTGTGAACGCCTATAACTGCATTTTCAGCGGGAACCGCGCCTCGTTGGAAGGCGGGGTAACATATTTTGATAACGCAAATTTCTGGAATTGCTCTTTCCATGGGAATAACGCCCCCAACTCAAGCATCGCCAAAAGCAATTCCGCCTTCCATTTGTACAATTCGATCATATGGGGCAATGATGTGTCGGGACATCTGTTCCAGATGAACAGCTACAATATCACCACGGTCTATTCGGATATCCAACCCAACTCAGACAAGTCTCCGGGGACGGGCGATATTTCCGCTGAGCCTTTGTTCATCTCTACTTTCGAATCGAGCGATGACTTCATGAAACTGGCTCCGGGCTCTCCCTGCATAGACTATGCATCCATGGCTTATGCACCGGCTTTCGACTTTGCCGGAAATGTCAGGCCTCACGGACCCAATCCCGACATGGGCGTCTATGAGTTCCAGGGGCCGTCGATCTCCGTGGAATATCCGAACGGAGGCGAGGAGCTGGTCATTGATACAGCTTACACGATCAGATGGATCATATCCGCAGATTCCGTGGCCGGCGACACTTATGTGAGGCTTTCGACGGACGAAGGTGTTTCCTGGACGGAGCTTACCCATAAGACAGCCCAGCTTGGCGAGAACACGTTCCTCTGGACGCCGGAAGCGGCCTCCAATGTCTGCTTCATATCCGTCGAGGCGACGGCCGGCGGCGGCCTGTTCAACATTGACACCAGCAACAGCACTTTCTCCGTGACCACGGAAATGCGCTCGGTGTATGTATCGCCTCACGGGAACGACACGACGGGCCACGGCACGGTCGCCGAACCTTTCCTCACGGTCAACAAGGCCTTCGATTACGTCAGGCCTGGAGGCTTCGTGTACCTCATGAACGGCATCCATACCGTTGAAGGCGCTGGCTACAATGTCAC
>CAZSXD010000073.1:0-5645 GCA_964611075.1 uncultured bacterium | reverse complement strand
AGGCTTATTTTGAAGCTTTTTACCAGGCGGCAAGGACTAGTTATGCTGACTTCTGAGATGAGGGGCTCCGCCCTTCCATGGTTCGCTTAACGGAAGAATGAGGATGCGGATGAGAGGTGTGTTTGGAGTGAGGATTTTGGGTGGGGATGAGATGTGTTCCCTCATTTCCGACCATCCCTCCGTCACACAAGGCACCAAGTGCATGTTTTTCAGAAATATAGACAGGTTCAGGCACTACGGCCAGCCAATCTGAAAAACTTGACTTTTTCTTGTTACTTCTTTTGTGTCAAGACAAAAGAAGTAAGAGAGAAAACTGTGTGGGAGGTGTCAATGATCATGAGGCCCGCCTGTTCATCGCGCCATTGGAAATCGGGCGGAATAATGCTAGCATTAACTCTGCATGCGCCTGTAGCTCAACTGGATAGAGTATTGCCCTCCGAAGGCAAGGGTTAAGGGTTCGACTCCCTTCAGGCGCACAAAATATTTTATGAAGGTATTTGAAAAGATAGATGAGTGGCGTTTCCTCCTCCCGAAGAGCTTTAAAGAAGGCATGAGGGTGGATGGCCTGATATTCGCCGATGACCAGATGATCGAGCATATCCTCGCAGACAACGCCCACATTCAAGTTGCGAACGTCGCGTGTCTTCCCGGCATCGTCGGAAAGTCCCTCGCGATGCCCGACATCCACCTCGGCTACGGATTCGCCATCGGCGGCGTCGCTGCTTTCGACCCGGAGAACGGAGGGATAATCTCCCCGGGCGGCGTCGGATACGACATCAACTGCGGCTGCCGCGTCCTTCGCACAGACCTGACTTTCGACGAGATCAAGGACAAGATAGGGAATATTACCGATAAGCTGGCTTCTGAAGTCCCTTCCGGGGTGGGGAGCAAAGGCCCGATATCCTTGAATTCGAACGAGCTGGATAAGGTGCTCGTCGAGGGTTCAAAGTGGGCGGTAAAGAACGGCTACGGCACTCAGGACGACGTGATCCATACCGAAGCAAATGGTTCGCTCCCAGGCGCCGATCCTTCGAAAGTTTCAGCCCACGCGAAAGAAAGGGGCGCCGACCAGCTGGGGACTCTTGGCAGCGGGAATCATTTTCTGGAGGTCCAGAGGGTTGAAGAAATTTATGACGAAAAGATCGCCCGGGTCTTTGGCCTGTTCAAGGGCCAGATTACGATAATGGTCCATTCAGGTTCCCGCGGCCTCGGCCATCAGGTGGCGACCGATTA
Source organism: uncultured bacterium (assembly GCA_964611075.1). Classification (GTDB taxonomy): domain Bacteria; phylum Margulisbacteria; class WOR-1; order CAVSGV01; family CAVSGV01; genus CAZSXD01. The sequence goes on along the minus strand of CAZSXD010000073.1, from coordinate 4,412 downwards.
TATCAAGGTCATGATGGGCGCTCTGCAAAAATATCAGATAACCGTTCCCGACAGGCAGCTCTGCTGCGCCCCGATAAATTCGCAGGAAGGCCTTGATTACTTTGCTGCTATGTCCGCCGCCGCGAATTACGCGTGGTGCAACCGCCAGCTCCTGATGCACTGGACGAGGGATTCTTTCTCGAAGGTCTTCGGCGCATCGCCCGAAAAATTGGGCATCCGCCTGATCTATGATGTTGCTCATAATATCGCGAAGAAAGAAAAGCATATGGTCAACGGCAAAGAAAAACTTTTATGCGTCCACAGAAAAGGAGCCACAAGAGCATTCCCGGCCGGAAATTCGGAATTGCCTGAGGATTACAGGGAAGTCGGGCAGCCGGTATTGATCCCCGGCGATATGGGGAGATATTCCTATGTCCTTGTCGGGACGCCGAAAGCCATGGAAGAATCCTGGGGTTCCGTCTGCCACGGCGCAGGGAGATTGATGTCGAGATCTGCTGCTACAAGGAAGATATCCGTTGCGGGACTGCTTGAGGAGCTTAAAGACGCCGGAGTCCTGGTCCGGGCCGCATCGAAAAAAGGATTGGTCGAAGAAGCGCCGGAAGCTTACAAGGACGTCCGCGAAGTCGTCAACATCGTCGACCAGGCCGGCCTCGCGAAAAAAGTCGCCAGAATGAAACCTCTTGGTGTGGTAAAGGGGTAGGGGCTAGTTGTTAGTGGCTAGGGATTAGGGTAAAATGAGTTCAAATGTTCTACGAAAAAGTATTCAAAGCCCTCAATAAGAATAAGATAAAATACCTTGTGATCGGCGGTGTGGCGGTGAATCTTTACGGCCTTACCAGATTAACGCGTGACCTTGATATCATGATCGATCTGTCATCGGATCTCCTGGACAAATTCATATCCGTAATAGGGAAGCTCGGATATATATCTTCTCTTCCCAGGCATCGCTGGAAAGCCCTGACGGCTGTGGCTTTTCAAAATAAACACGACGAATTCGAAAGAATTGATATCTTTTTAAGGAACCCCATCGATTTTCAAAAATCCTATAAAGCGAGAAAAATCTTTAAGGTAAAAGGGCTGTCCATTTCTTGCGTTTCGCTAAAAGACCTTCTGGTCCTTAAGAACAAAGCAGGCAGGGTAAGGGACTGGATAGATATCGGTTCACTAAAGCGGATCGAGATCATGAGGGGAAGTAAGTTAAAAAGAAATTAGATAAAAAAACGATAATGAACAATTACTATGACGACGCAACCTTGAGGGATTCCATGAAGCTTCCCGCAAGCAAGGTGCTTGATTGGCTTGAAGGCGCCAACAAATTTTTTAATGCTGCTCTTTCAAGACCTGAAAAAAAACTCCAAGACAAGTTGATCAAAAAAGGCTGGTAATTTTTATCCAAATGGACACAAAACACGAAGCGATGTTCTACGACAAGATGGACGGCTCAAAAGTTCAATGCCATCTTTGCCCCCGGCACTGCGTCATATCACCCGACAAGTCCGGCTACTGCGGAGTGCGAAAGAACGAGGACGGCGTTCTGTATTCTCTGATCTACGGCAAGATATCTTCCATCAATGTCGATCCCGTGGAAAAGAAGCCGCTCTTCCATTTCCATCCCGGCTCCACGTGCTTCTCGATAGGCACGCTCGGATGCAATATGAGGTGCATCCACTGCCAGAATTGGGAAATAGCGCACGTTGTGCTGGTCGAGGGAGTGGGACATGAGCAGGGAAAGGTCTTCAATGTCCTCGCGGAGAACAGGACGGAGATAATTTCCCCCGAACGCGTGATCGAGATGGCGGAAGAGTCCGGCGCCGAAGGCATAGCGTTCACTTACAACGAGCCTGCCATCTGGTTCGAATACACTTATGACGTGGCGAAACTTGCAAAAGCAAAAGGCCTGTACACGGTCTATGTGACGAACGGCTATATCACCATAGAGGCGCTCGAAACCATAGCGCCGTATCTCGATGCTTTCCGCGTTGACCTCAAAGGCTTCACGAATGATTTTTACCAGAAGCTCGCCAGGGTGAGCAATTTCGAGACGATACTCGCGGCCACGAAGCGCGCGAAGGAACTGAAGATGCATGTCGAGATCATTACTTTGATAATTCCGGGATGGAACGACGACGAAAAACAGTTGAAGGACATCGCGAACTGGATAAGGGATAACCTTGGGCCGCAGACGCCGTGGCATGTGACAAGGTTCGTCCCGTACCTTGAGCTCAAGGACCTGCACGTGACGGACATAGCAACGCTTGAGAAAGCGCGCCAGATAGGGCTTGATTCGGGATTAAAGTACGTTTATATCGGGAATGTCCCGGGGCATCAGGGCGAGAACACTTACTGCCCCAAGTGCAAACATCTTCTTATCGAGAGGGTGGGATATGAAACGGAGATCAAGGGTCTGACGGACGGCAAATGCGACTTCTGCGGAGAATCTATCCCGGTTGTTTCCTGAAGTTTTCCACCAGGTTCATCATTCCGATCAGTAATCCAAGCACAAGAAAGGCTCCGGGCGGCATTAACATTATCAGGGCAGGGCTGTAGGTCTGGCCGAACACTGAAAAGCCGAGAATTGTTCCGTTGCCGACGATCTCCCTTATGCCGCTTACGATGATAAGGGTAAGTATGAAGCCGATCCCCATTCCGAGGCCGTCGGACACCGCCGTGAGGGGCTTGACCTTGCATGCATAAGCCTCCGCCCTGCCGAAGATTATGCAGTTAACCACTATCAGCGGGATGAACACCCCGAGCGCCGCGTGAAGCTCCGGCGTGTAGGCGGCCATCAGCAGGTCCACGATCGTCGTAAATGTCGCGATGACGATTATGAAGACAGGGATGCGTATCTTGTCGGGGGTTATAGGTGCGACAAGCGAAACGAACAGGTTCGAGAAAACAAGGACGAACGTCGTCGCAATGCCCATTCCCACGCCGTTGATCACCGCGGTCGTTATGGCAAGGGTTGCGCACATGCCCAGAAGTATCCTCAGGACGGGATTCTCCGTTATCAGGCCTTTTGTGAATTCCTGCCAGAGGTTCATTTCGATATCGCGCCGCCGGAGATGATGATCTGAAGCGCTTCTTCCACGGTCATGTTCAGGAACATCACGTCTCTGGTCGGGACGACTATCGTGAAGCCCGTGGCGGGTGCGGGGGTGTTCGGGATGAAAACGTTCGTGAATTTGCCCTTTTTCCTTCTCCTCAATTCACTTGGCCCTTCCCCGGTGGCAAAGCCGATGGACCAGATCCCTTTCCTCGGATATTCCACGGCGCAGACCCTTTTTCCGTTGCCCCTTTGTTTCTGGAGAAAGAGCACCTCATTGATCTTTTTGGCGGAGGAATAGACGGTATTGACTATCGGCAATTTATTGAGGATCTCTTCGCTGAAATGGATGAATTCCTGTCCAAGGAAATATTTGGATAGCCATCCCACAAGGAATGACGCGACCAGGATCACGACTATTCCGATGCCGGGTATGCTGTGCCCCGTCCATTCCTTTATATAGCTTCCAAGAATGCCGTCTGCGAAAGAGAATAGCGCCGTCAGGACCCAGATGGTTATAAAGATCGGAAGTAGAGTGAAAAAGCCCGTTACGAATATTTTGCCCAGTTTTTTCAGCATGTCATCCCCTCGGCCGGAGGACCCCTCCGGATATCACGTATTTGAACGCGTCGTCGATCTTCATGTCCAGAAGTATGACCTCGTCAGACGGCACCACCACTAGGAACCCGGTGGCGGGGGTCGGCGTGTTCGCGATGAAAACGTTCACCATCTTGTGGTGGCCGGCCTTTTGCGATATCTCGGCGGCGGCGTCGCTTGTGACGAATCCGACCGACCAGACGCCTTTCCTGGGATATTCCACCAGGCAGGCCCTGTTGAATGTTTTTGTCTCCTTTTCCATGAACAGGACATCGTTCACCTGCTTGACCGATGAATAGATGCTTTTGACTATCGGGATGCGGTTCATCGCCCTGTCGCCCCATTCTATCAGGCTCTTGCCGATCAAAAGCGGGGCTATCATGCCCACAAAGAGTATCAGCAGGATTATTGCGGCCAGCCCGAGCCCCGGGATATGCCGTCCCGCGATTATCGTTATCAGGTTGCCCAGTATGCCGTCGAGGAAATTGTAGAAAAAGAAGAGGAGCCAGATCGTGATGAGGGTGGGGAGGAGGATTATCAATCCTCTGAAAAACGCTGCGCTCAATTTCTGCATCATAACGGAGGGATTATATCATAATTGTACGTAAATAATAATACGGCGATTATTGGGAGTTAGCCTTATGATCATTGACACTTCCCACACATTCTTTCTCTTACTTTCTTTTGCTTGATCAAAAGAAAGTAAGCAAAGAAAAATCAAGTTTTTCAGATTGGCTGGCCGCACTGCCTGAACCTGTCTATATTTCTGAAA
>CAZSXD010000072.1:0-5671 GCA_964611075.1 uncultured bacterium | reverse complement strand
GAGGACCATTACAGGACGCGGCTGACGCATACGCTCGAGGTATCGCAGATCGCCAGGACGATCGCAAGGGCCCTGTCTCTCAATGAAGACCTGACAGAAGCCATAGCACTGGGACACGACCTGGGCCACACGCCGTTCGGGCATGCCGGAGAAGATGTGCTGGATAATATCCTGAAAACCATCGACGGAGACATAGCGCCCCGCAAGCACTTTCTTCATAACGAGCAGAGCGTGCGAGTGGCGGAAAAGCTTGAAAAGAACGGCAAAGGGTTGAACCTCTCTTGGGAAGTGTTGGACGGGATAATGCATCATCCGCAGAAGGATCCTCAGCTGCCGGCCACTCTCGAAGGCCAGATAGTGAGATATGCGGACCATATCGCTTACATACGCCATGATATCGAGGATGCGGTCCTCGCGGGAGTGATCAAGCTGTCGGACCTGCCGGCGAACCATACGGAAGTGCTTGGGAAGAACATCCTGGATACGATCATCCCAAATATCATCGAGAAGAGCATGGGCAAGGATAGGATACAGATGGACAAGAAAATCGAGGGTGCGATGAACGGGCTTTATGATTTCCTTTATGAAAAAGTATATACGAGCCCGCTCGCCAAGGGAGAGGAATCAAAGATACCTTATCTTCTCACCCAACTATTCAAGTATTATCAGGACGATCCTGAAAAGATACCTTACTACAAAAAGAGCTGGACGCAGGTCGAGATAGTGGAGAACATCATCGATTTCATAGCCGGCATGACGGACAGATACGCAACGAACAAGTTCATGGAGATATTCATCCCCAACGAGTGGCACCCGAAGAACATATGATCCCAAGCTCAACAATAGATGAAATAAGGAACAAGACCGACATTCTGAAGGTCGTTGAGGAATACGTTCCCATGAAGAAGCGGGGCAAGAACTACCTGGGTCTGTGCCCTTTCCATTCGGAAAAAACACCCTCCTTCACCGTCAGCCCCGATAAGCAGATATTCCACTGCTTCGGCTGCGGCGAGGGCGGGAATGTCTTCTCTTTCCTGATGAAGGCCGAGTCCGTGAACTTCGCGGAGGCCGTCGCGATGCTGGGCGAAAAGCTCGGGATCCGCGTCGAAGCTACCGGCCCGTCCGCTCCGGCATCGGTCGAGAAGGACAGATACTTTACCATAATGGAGTTCGCGCAGGAGTTCTTCGCAGGCAGGCTGAAAGAAGCTGACGGCGAGAACGCAAGAAAATACATCGAGAAAAGGGGCCTGTCGGAGGAAACGGTGAAAGCTTTCGGCCTGGGGTACGCCCCGGCTTCCTGGGACTCATTGATGAACTTCCTTTCCAGGAAGGGAGTTTCGCGTCCTGACATGCTCAAGCTGGGGCTGGTGATAGAGAGGAGCGACAAGAGCGGTTACTACGACAGGTTCAGGGACCGGTTGATGTTCCCCATATTCAACCTGAGGGGAAGGGTGATCGGCTTCAGCGGCCGCGCTCTGGCAGGGGAAGAAGAGGCAAAATACATCAATTCCCCCGATTCGCCCGTTTACAATAAGGGGTATTCCCTGTTCGGCATTCACAGGACGAAGGAGGAAGTAAGAAGGACGAAGACCGCGGTGCTGGTGGAAGGTAACATCGACCTCCTCTCATGCTGGCAGAACGGCGTAAAGAACGTGATAGCACCATTGGGGACTGCGCTCACGGAGAACCAGGCGAAAACGATAAGGAGGTTCGCCGAGAACGTCGTCATCGCATTTGACCTGGACAACGCGGGAGCCTCCGCCACCTTAAGGAGCGTTGAGATCCTGAAAGAAGCCGGCCTGAACGTGTACGTAGCAAAGTACGAAGGCGGCAAGGACCCCGATGAGGCCATCAGGACAAAAGGGAAGGAAGCTTTCATTAAAAGCCTGGGGAGCGCCCTGCCTTTCATGGAATACAAGGTCTTGAGCGCCATATCAAGGCACAATCTTAACGAGATCGAGGCAAAAGCAAAGGCCGTGAAAGAGGCCGCCTTCGTCATCGGGCAGGAAAAGGACGAGTTCGTGAGAAAAGGGTACATAAAGCTGGCAGCCGAAAAGCTCGGATACAGCTTCGATGAAATAGCCGCCGAGGTGAAAAGGCAGGCCATCTATACAAGAACGGATTTTTCGCCTCATCAGAAAAGGCTGATCGAGAAACCGTCCCCCAAGCTGATGAAGGCGGAGGAGTGCCTCATCAAGCTGTCAGTTGAGTATCCTGAGATCTTGAACATGATGAGGACCTCGATCAATTGGCAGGAATTCACCGGCGCGCAGACCAGGCAGATAGCAGAAGTGATTTGTGCGGCTTCGACCCCCGCAGAGGGGATCTCGCATTTCCTGCTCAACAACCTGCCGGATGAGGGAACAACCAAGGCGTTCTCGCACATTATGATGAGCGAGGAACCAGTCTTAAACGCTGAAAAAATGGCGCTTGACTGCATGAATACCATAAAGGCGCATCACCTGAGAGCAAGGATGGACGAGATACGCAAGGAGATGGCGGCGGCAGAAAAAGAGGGCCGTATGGAGAACGTCTCCGACCTTCACAAGGAATTCAGTGACATGAACCAGGCTTTCAGGGACCTGTCAGCGTGAAAATGCACTGAAATTATTCCGCGGTTCGGTCGATAATAGAGGGGAAAGGTGAACAAATGAAGACCCAGCAAAATGCAAGGAAACTGAAGAATATCGGGGAAAAGAAAGGTTATCTCACTCCCGAAGAGATAATGTCGATATACCCTGAGCCGGAGAAGAACATCGCGGAGATCGAGGAGCTTCTGACGCACGGCATCGAGATATCCGAGGAGAAGGCCGCGATGGCTCCCACTTTGGCAAAAAAGCCTGTGCAGGAGCCGCAGGAAGAAAGCGTCGAAGCCGTCGAGACCGAGGTAAGGGGCGCAGGCATCGACGACACCGTCAGGATGTACCTGAGGGAGATCGGGAAATACCGCCTGCTCTCAGCAAATGACGAGATAGACTGCGCCAGAAAAGTGCGCGCAGGTTCCATAAAGGACAAGCACAAGCTCACCAATTCGAACCTGAGGCTGGTCGTATCCATAGCGAAGAAATACACCGGCCGCGGGATGCTTTTCCTCGACCTCATTCAGGAGGGGAACCTGGGCCTTATCAGGGCCGTGGAAAAATTCGACCACAGGAAAGGCTACAAATTCTCGACCTATGCCACGTGGTGGGTGCGCCAGGCGATCACGCGTTCCATCGCGGACCAGGCTCGCACCATCCGCATCCCCGTGCACATGGTAGAAACGATCAACCGCCTGAGGAAGGTCTCAAGGACGCTTCTTCAGCAGCTCGGAAGGCGCCCCACGGAGGAAGAAATAGCGAGGCGCGCCAGGATATCCGTGGACAAGGTCCGCGAAATAATCAAGATCTCGCAGGTGCCGCTCTCTCTTGAGATGCCGGTGGGCGATGAGGACTCGTCACGCCTTGGTGACTTCGTAAAGGATACCGGCGTGCAATCCCCCGACGAAGTTGTGCTTCATGGGCTTCTCCGGGAGGACCTGGAAGAAGTTATGTCCTCGCTTTCCGACCGCGAGAAGACGGTGCTTAAACTGAGGTTCGGGCTTGATGACGGGCAGCCGCGCACACTTGAGGAAGTGGGCAAGGTGTTCAATGTGACCCGCGAGCGCATACGTCAGATCGAGGCAAAGGCTCTGAGGAAACTGCGTCACCCCACGCGAAGCAAAAAGCTGAAAGAATATTTGAAGTAATTACTTCTTCCTGATCAGCGTCATCCTGTAAGTGAGGTATTTTTCGAAGGCTTTCCTGTCCATTGGCACAAGATTGTTGACGATGATTTGCCTGACGGCCTTTCCCTTCACTCTGAACCTCATGAAAAGATTGAACAGCCAGTGAAGAGGGGGCATGTGGACCTGCATGGTCGTAACGATGCAGCTCAGGACCGGCTTGATGTAATCCTGATAGACCTTTGAGCCGTACTCAAGCGTGGGAAGTATGCTTGATGTAATATCCCTTTGTCTCACAACCCTGAACCCGGCCTCATTGACCGCTTTAAGATATTCGCTCAGGAAGGACGATGGAAGGTTCTCAACGCCTTTTGCGTTCCCCTTCTTGAAATAATCGGAAGCAAGAAGGTAGCCGCCGGGCTTCAGGAGCTTCGATATCTTTTTGAGCCCCTCTTTGAAAGGTATATATTGCACCGATTCGCTCATGAGGATAAGATCGAACTTCTCGCCGGTCCTGAAATTCTCGAGGGTCGTCAGATGGAACTTCGCTTTGCCTTTCACCACCTTCCTGAAAAGTTGCTCCTGGTAGGGATCCGGGCAGATGCCCGTGACCTTGTATCCAAGTCTTGCGAGCTTCAGTGCGTTGCCCCCTACCCCGCAGCCCACGTCAAGTATGGTTTTGACGCCTTTAGGGATCAAGCTTACAAGGTTATCGGCATATCTTTCCTGGGCTTTTTGGGCGTTCTCAAGCGTTAATTTATCGCCTTTTTGCCACATGCCAAAGTGAAGGTAATTCGTTTTTGAAAGGTCAAGGTAAAGCTTAAGAACCGGCTGAACCCGGACTTTTGATTTTTCTATATTATCCATAAAAAATTAGCCCCACGGGGAATCGAACCCCGATCGTCAGCTTGAAAAGCTGATGTCCTAACCGTTAGACGATGGGGCCGGATCGGAATATCAGTGTATCAGTTTATCAGAATATCAGGGATTTTCAACGATTGACTTGGCTGATCCCCTTTGATAATATCAGCGCGACTTCGGGAGCTCCTTAAAATGGGGCTGAGAACCCAGATTTAATCGGGGGACCGGACCTGATCAAGATAATGCTTGCGGAGGGGAAAATATGGAAAAAGAAAAACTGCCCGAGCTTGGAAAGATCCACCCCGAATTCTTCGACAGAGTCATCTACCCGAGGCTTGGAAAGAAAGATCGAAGTATCATTATCGGTCCCCGGCATGGCGTCGATTACGGCGTCCTTAAGATCGGGGATCAATGTCTTGCAATGTCGACAGATCCCTTCTTCATAGTCCCATCCTTCGGGTTCGAAAAGGCCGCGTGGTTCGGGTTTCACATCATAATGTGCGACGTCGCGGTTTCCGGACTGACCCCGAAATACCTGACGATCGACCTCAATCTTCCGCCGGAAATGAAGGAATCCGAGCTTGAAGAAATGTGGAGATCCGTCGACAGGGAAGCTAAAAAGTACGATATCAGCATCATCACAGGCCACACTGCCAGATACACCGGCTGCAATTATCCCATGGTCGGCGGAGCCACAGCCATTGCGGTCGGGACCGAAAAAGAGCTTCGGGGTCCGCACCTTGTCAATACCGGCGACCACATAGTCATAACGAAAGGGCCGGCGATCGAGACCACCGGGCTCCTCGCGGTCCTTTTCCCGCAAAAATTCATCAACGCGGGAGGAGAGAACTTTCAGAAAGAGGCTGCGGGCGTATTTGACCAGATGTCCGTGATGGACGACTGCCGGATAGCCCGTAAATTCAAAGGCATACGCTGCATGCATGATGCGACCGAGTGCGGCATCTGGGGAGGGCTTTATGAGATGGCGCGAGCGGGTGGCTACGGGCTGAAGGTCGAAAAAGAACAGATCCCCATCCAACCGGTCATCGCCAGGACCGCGGAGCTCTTCAAGTTCGACGCCTTCAGCTCGATAAGCGAGGGCACGCT
>CAZSXD010000071.1:0-5724 GCA_964611075.1 uncultured bacterium | reverse complement strand
CAGTTAAACTTTTTGCGCCGATATAATGGAGCCGAGGCGTTCAGCCTCAGGCTCCCAAAGGATCCAAAAATGAACAGAGTGAAAATCGGGATCATAGGGCTTGGAACAGTAGGGTCTTCTGTGGTGAAGGTCCTCCGGAGGAACTCCGGCCTTATAGAGCAAAGGACAGGCATCAGGATCGAAATAGCGAAGGCGGCGGACATAAGGGATAAGAGGGCCGTTGCCGGAAAAGCGTACACGAAAAAAGCCTCGGATGTCATCAATGACCCCGATATATCGATAGTCGTCGAAACAATGGGCGGTGTGGATCCCGCCAAGCAGTACGTGACGGCCGCCATAAGGAACGGCAAGCACATAGTCACCTCGAACAAGGAGCTGATCGCCAAGCACGGCAGCGAGATATTCGCTGCGGCAAAGAAGGCGGGGGTTTTCGTCCTTTTTGAGGCTTCGGTGTGCGGAGGGATACCCATCATCCGTTCGCTCAGGGAGTGCCTTGCCGGCGACCGCATACAGGAGATCTCGGGTATCGTCAACGGCACCACAAATTACATCCTGACAAAGATGACGAAAGAGGGCCTGAGCTTCCAAGAAGCCCTGAAGCGGGCGCAGAAAAAAGGGTATGCCGAGGCGGACCCGCGGATGGACATTGACGGGAGCGACGCGGCCTATAAAGCGGCGATACTGGCAAGCGTCGCATCCAATTCCAGCGTTGATGTTGACGACATTTACCGCGAAGGCATATCGAACATCACGGCCGAGGACATCGAATACGCAAAAGAGATCGGATATGTGATCAAGCTCCTTGCGGTCATCAAGATATCCGGCGGTGAGCTTGAAGTGAGGGTGCATCCCACCCTGGTGGAAGCGGCCCATCCTCTGGCAAAAGTGTCGGATAATTTCAACGCGGTGTTCGTCAAGTCCGATGCAGTCGGCGACGACATGTTCTATGGCAAGGGCGCCGGAGGACTTCCTACGGCCTCATCGGTGATATCGGACGTGATCGAAATAGCCAAGAACATCAGCGGTTGCTGCGAGGCCGGGCCCTTTTATCCGTCCGCGAAAAAGCTGAAAATGAGGGATATCGGGGATATCAGGAGCAGGTATTACATAAGGCTTGAGGCTCCCGACAGGCCCGGCGTGCTTGCCGGCATCTCCGGCGTTTTCGCAAAAAAGAAAATAAGCATCCAGGAGGTCGTCCAGCGGGGATCAAAAGGAAGATCCGCTCAAATAGTCATCATACTCCATGAGAACAGGGAAAAAGACGTGCAATCGGCTTTGAAAGCGATTTCAAAATTACCGGTGGTCAAAAAGATCCGCAGCGTTATCAGGGTAGGGGTCGAATAATTACTTCTGTCCGGACTTTTCTCTTCTTTTCCTGAGGGCTCTCTCTGCGAGGGCGTAGACCTCTCCCATAAGGAACGGCTTTCTTAGATATTCCATCGCTCCCATGGTTATCGCGTTCGCGAAGGATTCTTCTGACGCGTAAGCGGTAACAATGATCACTTCCACCGCCGGGTCGGACTCCTTGATCTTTTTAAGGACCTCAATGCCGTCCATCTCCGGCATCTTCATGTCAACAAAAGCGAAATCGTACTTGTTGGTCTTCATGGATTCGATGGCCTCTTTCCCGCTCTGGAACCCGAAGACCTCGTAATCCTTTATCTTGAGGATCTCCTTGAAGGATTCAAGGACGCCCATCTGGTCATCAACTATCATCACTTTCGCTTTTTCAGCCATACTTCAACCTTACCTTTCCCTATATGCCCGAGACTAAAAGTCTCGGTTAGATTTGTTGTAACCGACACTTTCAGTGTCGGGATCATCGGAACGGGATGATTTTACCAGACAAAATTTGCTATTGCAACAATCATTGTGTATAATTCGCAAGCTATCCGGTCCTATGAAAATATTATTTCAATTCGCACAGGCTGTGGTCGCCCTTTTCATAATTACCGATCCTCTCGGTAACCTGCCGCTGTTCATGGGATTGACGCAGGGGATGAACAAGGAGGAAAGAAGCAGGACTTTCTTTGAGGCTCTTTATGTGGCATTCCTGCTGCTCCTTCTTTTCACCATTGCCGGAGCGGGCATACTGAACCTTTTCATGATAAACCTCCATGATTTCAAGATCGCCGGCGGCCTCCTGCTCCTTGTCATGTCTTTTTTCATTCTTATAAGGGGACATCTGATGCAGCCCGAGGAGGGCGGGGACCCGGGAGCGGTGCCCCTGGGATGTCCGCTGCTGGTGGGTCCCGGCGCTATAACGACGGCAATGGTGCTGATCGGTATGTACGGCATGGGGATAACCCTTCTGGCCGTTGCCGTTAACTTCTGTATCAGTGGGCTGATACTTTATTTCGGCGATGCCATTTATGACAAGCTGGGAAAGACAGGCGGCATGATAATAGCTAAGGTCATGGCGATAATGCTTGCCGCGATCGCGGTGAAGTTCATCCGCGAAGGCATTGTCAGTTATCTTAAGTTGATGGGATAAGGCGCGGCTGGGTAGCTCAGCGGTAGAGCAATCGGCTCATACCCGATCGGCCGGCAGTTCGAATCTGCCCCCAGCCACATTAAAAGGAGATTGAATGGCTAACGTTTTCGTTCCGGACAGGATATTCCTTACAAAAGGCGTAGGGCGGCATAAGGAAAAGCTGGCAAGTTTTGAGATGGCGTTAAGGGACGCCGGCATCCAGGCCGTCAATTTTGTGCAGGTCTCCAGCATTTTCCCGCCGAACTGCAAGCTTGTGACAAGGGAGCAGGGATTGAAAATGATCAATCCCGGCCAGATCACCTTCATTGTCATGTCGAGGAACGACACGAACGAAGCACACAGGCTCATTTCCGCTTCGGTCGGCATGGCGCTTCCATCGGACCCGAACACTTACGGCTACCTGAGCGAGAACCACGGCTGCGGCATGACCGATGAGGAGTGCGGGGAATATGCGGAGGACATCGCGGCGCAGATGCTCGCCACAACGCTCGGCGTTCCCTTTGACGAGGACTCATCATGGGACGAAAGGCAGGAGCTCTGGAAGCTTTCCGACAAGATCGTCCGCACATCCAACATTTCCCAGAGCGCGATAGGGCAGAGGGGCGTGTGGACGACAGTCCTTTCCGCGGCCGTGCTCCTGGTCCCCACGGAGAACGGCGCTGAAAAGGAGAAGCAGTAACGCCCGTGTACACAAAACTCTCCCCCGATGACAGGATACTTGCCGGCTTTTCGTATGCCGTGGGATTCCCCGCCGTCTATGTCATACTTTCCGAGAAAAGGCATGACGCTTTCGTGGGGTACCATGCTTCGCAGGCCATGTTCCTGTGGCTGGCGATAATAGCGTCCTGGATAGGCATAAGGCTTTTCCTCAACTTTCTCGATTCGGTCGGGATATATTTCGCAGTCCTGGATGCGCTGTCCTCGATCGCCATATTCGCGCTCTGGATATACGCGCTCTACTGCGGCTTCCGCGCCTACAACGGCGACTACTTCGACATTCCCTACATAACGGAATTGACAAAGAAAAACTTCTAAAAATCCCATATAATACCCCGGTATGATCAAGCAAAAAGTCAAAGGGATAATCAGGAAGTTCAGCATGTTGAATGCCGACGACAAAGTATTGGTTGCTGTTTCCGGCGGATTCGATTCGACGGCGCTGCTTTACCTGTTGAACTCGCTCAAGGCCAAGCTTCACATCAAGCTCTATGCGGTGCATCTTAATCATAAGCTCAGGGGTAAAGACTCGGAACTTGATGAGAAATTCGTCAAGGATACATGCCGGAAACTTCGAGTACCCTTGATCTCGAAAAGTATTGATGTCGCAAAATTCGCCCAAAAAAATAAGCTTGGCATCGAGGAAGCCGCAAGAAAAGCCAGATATTCGTTCTTCGAGGAAATTTCGGCAAAGCTCAAGCTTGATAAGATAGCCCTTGCTCACAACGCCGATGACAATATCGAGACCTTCCTGATGAGGCTTATCAGGGGCACGGGGCTCAAAGGCTTGACGGGCATCCCCGCGGTGAGAGGCAATATCATCAGGCCGCTGATCCAAACTTCACGCAAAGACATCGAGAAATATCTCAAGTCGAAAAAGATCGCCCCGAGGACAGACATGTCGAATTTCGACATCAAGTACACGAGGAACAAGATCAGGCATATTTTGCTTCCAGCTTTGATGAGACGGAACCCGAGCATCAAGGATTCGATCAGACGCGCCATTTCATCCGCAAATACGGCCTATTCGCATATCGAACGCGAAGTCATCAGGTTCTTTGGCGGGTGGCCCAAAGGCGAGATCGATCTGAAGAAATTCTCGAAACTGGAGCCTTCATTAAGGCCGGAAGTCCTGAGGCTTGCCATCGAGTCAGTAAAAGGGAGCCTTGCGGACGTTTCATCCGCAAACATCGGCGATACACTTCAACAGGTCCAGAAAGGGAAAGGCGAAATACATTTGCCGGGAGTATTCGTATATATAAAAAAGGGGAAGCTGACGATATCGAAGGAGAAGAAGGCGGATCGCTTGAAGGGCTTCAAATTTAGACTGGGCGTTCCCGGAAAAGCCAGCGGTCCCGGCATTAAGCTTGATGCCAGGATAATCAATCATGTTCCGCTCTCAAAACTTCGAGTGAAAAACCCTTATCAGGCTTATCTTGATCATGATAAGATACGAACTCCGCTGATCGTGAGGAGCAGAAGGCTCGGCGATGCGTATGTCCCGTTCGGCCTTAAGGGCAGAAAAAAGCTCCAGGACATATTCGTTGACGAAAAGATCGATCTCGACGAAAGGGACAGGATCCCCGTTATCGACGACGGCCGGAAGATCGTCTGGGTAGTGGGCTACAGGATATCGGATGACGTCAAGGTGACGCCGGATACCAGGAAAATAATCAGGATCAGGGCCGAAAGGATATGAGCTTGAACATCATTTCAGTACTTGACGACGACCGGGAACTTATCGGACGCGAGATGGAGCGCATGGGTGTCCATCCTGCGGGGATCAGGATAATGTCGCCGAAATCGCGGTTCAGGGTCGTAAAGATCAAGGACGTGCCCGTCGTGAGCGCCAACATCATAAAGCAGGATATACTTTCTTTCGGCGGCGAGGCTGCCACATCAATGGGAACGATAAATCATTCAGTAAAAAAAACAGATGTGCTCATCTTTGCGACGGATCAGCAGATCAAAGGGCTGCTCACAAAGCTCAGGCTCCAGTATTTCGGCCTGAAACAGCTTGCGAAGGAGATCGAAGAAGCACTGGAAAGTTTCGACTCAGATCCAAAGCCAATAAAGATCAAGGGAAGGGTTTTCGACTTCTCAAAGCGCACTTACATAATGGGGATACTCAATGTGACGCCTGATTCGTTCTCGGACGGCGGGCAATTCTTTGATGTTGACACAGCCGTTGAATACGCCAAACAGATGATAAAGGACGGCGCGGATATCATCGACATCGGCGGGGAATCCACAAGGCCGGGTGCAAAAGCGGTCAGCGTGCGCAAAGAACTTGAAAGGGTCCTGCCGGTAATCAAGAGGCTCAAGAAAGAAACAAAAGCCCTTATTTCCATCGACACGACCAAATCAAAGGTCGCGGCGGCCGCTGTAAAGGCAGGCGCCTCGATGATAAACGATATCTCGGGCTTGAATTTCGACAAAGGCATGGCGAGGGTAGCCGCGAAATTCGGGGTGCCGGTGGTCGTCATGCACATTCAGGCGAAACCCAGGACAAT
>CAZSXD010000070.1:0-5814 GCA_964611075.1 uncultured bacterium | reverse complement strand
GGTCTTTCCGAAGCCGCCCTTCCAGCCGGCGTATGATACAACGCCGTTGGCTGTCACCCTCACCGGGTTGCCGTACATAGCGGTTATGTCAATGCCGGTGTGCATTCCCCTCCATGGATAATAACGGTAGCCGAAACCGGATACTATGTGCCCGTATATGGGCCATATGGAAGGCGTGACCGCGAACCTGGCCTTGAGGAACGCGACCGTCTGCTGCAGGCCTTTAAGCGATTCCCTGCTCTGCTTGACGTTCTCGTCAAGGAACGACAGCTCATTGGTCAGCTTGTTGATCTTCGCATTGGTGGTATTATCGAGCAGCGAGAACTGGTTCTGCGCCTTGGAGGCGATAAGCATCTGGTCGATGTCCTTGTTGTCCTTCAGGCGCAGCCCCAAGAGCCTCCTGAGCTCGGTGTCCCTCCCCACCAGCTCCTTAAGCGCCTTCTTCAGCTGGTTGACCTCGCCTCCGAAGTAGTCGATCCTCCCCTTCTGCTCCTCGTTCACCTGCAGCATCATCCTGTAATGTATCAGCTTCCTGGTGAGCATCGTGGAATAGACTATCGAGGAGCCCACGCATACGAGGGAAACAAAGAACACCGCAAGTATGGAATAAACAAGCCATTCGCGCAGCCGGAAGTTCACAACTCCCCTGGCAGAGCTGTGAGGTATGATCATGAACGTTATCTCGCGGCTCATGGCATCAGGAATTTTACCAGAAAACCGGCAAAAGTCAACCCTGAAGTGAAGCGAAGTGCATACTTCAGGGTCAATTGAAAAAAGCCGGATTTACAAAAAACCATATCCTGCTATAATCTCTGCCCTATGACGCTGAAGTGCCACATATGCGAAGGCGACGTGGAGATATCCGATAACACAAAACCGGGGACAAGGATAACCTGTCCTCACTGTTTCGCCCAGCTCGGCCTTTACAAACACCAGGGCAAATACGTTCTCGGGTGCGCCATTTGCAAGGAGGCGACGTTCGATCCCGACGCATGCGCCAGGTGCGAACGCAACCGGGAGAAAAAGTCCCTTCTGGAAGAAGGCCGGCTGTAAGGAGGTCTTTTGTGGATGAACTAGCCGAGGCGCTCAATACCGCGATCTCCATGGAAAAGCAGGGTTATGACATTTATGTGAAAGCCGCGCAAAAGACCGCGAACAAGCTCGGCAAGGCGACGCTCGAAGCGATAGCGAAAAAAGAGCTTGATCACATAAGGGCCATTGAGGAGTTCGCCAGCCGCAACCTTGACAAAGCAATAGAAGTCGTCAATCCCGGAAAAAAGAAGGATTACGTGATGCCGATAATGGCGGAGCTTAAGGACTCGCTCGAGAAGAACGTTAAAAAGGACTCCGATCTTGAGAACGCTTACAAGGTGGCGCTGGAGCTTGAGAAAAGATCCTTCAACTTTTACAAGGACCTTAAAGGAAGGTCCTCCGACCAGAAATCAAAAGAGTTCTTCCAGTTCCTGATGACGGAGGAGAACATCCATTACGAGCTCCTGCAGGAGACCCTTGAATACCTGAATAAACCCGGGAACTGGTACAGGGAGCAGGAACGCTGGATCGTGGAGGGCTAGAATGAAGCTGAGACCAAGTTTCCTGATCGCTTTGAGCTTTTTCGTCGTCATTTTGACCGGCGGCATTCTGCTGAGCCTCCCGATATCATCTGCCGCGGGCACTCCCACTAATTTCCTTGATGCCTATTTTACTTCGAATTCAGCCACCTGCGTGACGGGGCTGGTGACGCTGGATACCGGGGTCCATTTTTCGCTTTTTGGAAAAATAGTTCTCATATGTCTGATGCAGATCGGCGGCCTCGGATACATGACATTCTCGGCTTTCTTCCTTCTTATCTTAAGAAAGAAGATGTTCGTTTCGGAAAAACTGATGGTCCAGGAAGCGCTGAACATTTATTCGGCCAGGGAGACCATGCCGATACTCAAACGGATATTCCTTATAGTGTTCATCTTCGAGGCTATTGGCGCGCTCATACTTTTCCTGAGGTGGATGCCGGAGCTGGGGTTCAACAACGCCCTGCTCTATGCGGTGTTCCATTCGGTTTCCGCGTTCAATAACGCCGGTTTTGCGCTTCCCGCGAATTTCGCGAATCTCGCCCCCTATGTGACGGACATTGTCATAAACCTGACCATAACCACGCTGATAATCATCGGGGGCATCGGCTTCATAGTCATTAACGACGTCTCGCATGCAAGGAAGCTTTCGCTGCATTCCAAGATAGTCATAACAACGACCGCGTTCCTGATAATCGCAGGAACGCTTGCGGTCCTTTTCCTTGAATATTCAAACCCAAGAACGCTTGGGCCGTTAAGCTTCGGCCATACGGTGCTTGCCTCATACTTCCAGGCCGTGACTCCCCGGACTGCCGGATTCAATACCATTGACATCGGCTCGATGTTCCCCGCGACGCTTATAATCACGATGTTCCTGATGTTCATCGGCGCCAGCCCTGGCGGCACGGGCGGCGGCATCAAGACAACTACGCTTGCCGTGATAGCCTCCACCATAATGGCCACCATCAAGGGCATGAAGGATACTGTCCTTTTCAGGCGGCGTATCCCTCATGAGACGGTAAGGCGCGCTTTCACCATCACAACTCTTGCCTCAATGCTGATCGTCACCGCAGTGCTGTTCCTGAATTATTTCACCAGATTCACCCTCATTGAATCGGCCTTTGAGGTGTTTTCGGCGTTCGGCACGGTGGGACTTTCAATGAACCTGACGCCGAAGCTGCCGGACATCGGCAAGGTCATCATAATCGTGGTGATGTTCATCGGCCGCGTCGGTCCTCTGACGATGGCTTTATCTTTGCTGTTGAAACAAAAGGAACCAAGAGTAGAATATCCCAAAGAATCGATATCCATAGGTTGAATAAGGAGGATCGGTAAAATGAAAAAACAGTTCGGTGTGCTTGGACTGGGAAGGTTCGGCTCAAAGGTCGCGAGGGAGCTTTTTTACAAGAAGCAGGAGGTCATTGTCGTTGACAAGGATGAGGATAAGATCCAGCTCATAAAGGATGAGGTGACTCACGCATACCTTGGCGATATCTCTGATGAGCAGACCCTGCTTGAAGCAGGCGTGGCCGACTGCGACGTGGTGGTGGTCGCCGAATCATCGAACATCGAGTCGAACATCATAGCCGCTCAGATATGCAAGAACCTGGGCATAAAGAAGGTCATCTGTAAGGCAAAGAACACGCTGCACGGGAACATTCTCAAGAAGATCGGCGCGGACGTCATTGTTTATCCGGAGCAGGACACCGCAATAAAGCTGGTCAGCAAGCTGACGAGCGAAGGCATCCTCGATTACATAGACCTGGGCGGAGAGCTCTCCATAGTCGGGATAAACGCGCCCGAGCCCATGATAAACAGGACTATAGGCGAGCTTGACCTGAGGAAAAAGTTCAATGTCACGATACTGGGCATCAAGCGCAAGGAGGAACTGGTCTTTAACCTCACTGCCGAAACAAAGATCGGAAGGGATGACATACTCGTGGTGTTCGGAGAGGTCGAGGCTTTAAAGAAGCTTCATCTGGACATAACCCACAAGACCTAGGACATTTTCCTTAAGTTATCCGCGAACTCGCCCGCTTTTTTCAGGTACCTGCCGCTCTTTATGTCCGCCCATTTCAGGATGAGCGTTGCCGCCGGTTTTTTCTCGATTATTTTCTCCATTGTCCTGAACGCCCTCCTGCCGCAGCTGCCGCCCTCCGTGCAGAAGAAGGCCACTTCCTTTAGCTGGTCCATGTACTGAAGGAGGAACGTTCTGACGGCCGGGCACACGGTCGATGCCCAAACGGGCCCCCCGATAATGACGAGGTCATAACCGGCAATGTCCTTTTCAATGTCCCTGATCTTCGTTATCTTCCCGAGCACGGAGTCCATGCCCGCCTTGAGGAGGCCGATGAGACCGCTCCTGTTTTTCCTGTCCTTTATTTCCTCTATCTCGCATTTCAGGGCGACCGAGAGGGCCATCGCCGCTCTCTTCGTTATGCCGCTCCTGGAATAATAGATGATCAGCGTCTTCACGATAATTATTATAAACCTACCTGTCCGGCATGACAATATAGTATAATTACAAAAGTAAAAAAGGAGGCCGATCATGACACCTGATGCAGCCAAGGCCCAGGCGATACTGAGGGACCCGTCCCTTTTCCAGTGGTACGTGATACCTCTCCTTCTCATCGTGCTTTATATTTATTCGGTCGAGGTCGAAAGAAAGAACTGGAACATCTTTTTCGGAGGGCTTGCGCTGTGGGGAATGGACTGGTTCAACGAGATATGGAACGCCCTGATCTTCCACTTCAACAAATTCGCTCCCGCGTGGGCCACTCCGGGCGCCACGGCTTACAATATCCTGATCGGTCTGAACGTCGAGATCACCTTCATGTTCGCCGTAATGGGCGTATTTGCGTGCAAAATGCTCCCTGCGAACAAAAAGATGAAGATCCTGGGAGTCAACAATCGCATCTTCTTCGCCGTGCTGAACGCGATCCTCGCAGTCGGTATCGAGGTCCTGCTCAATCTTGCCGGAGCTCTTACATGGGACCTGCCGTGGTGGGGGCTAAAAGCTCCGTGGCTGATATTCCTTATCGGCTATCTCCCCTTCTTCCTTGTGGCTTTCTGGGTGCATGACATGAAGAAAGTGAGCGATAAGGCAAAGACGGTCGGGGCGATACTTGGGTTTGACGCTTTGTGCCTGATAATATTCATCTCGATGGGATGGATATAATCATTACGGAAAATAATAAAACATTAGAGAATTTCCCCTTCTGGATGATCGCGGTTTACGACGCGGTTTCATTCGGGATCTATTTCATCGGGGCATATATCATGTTCAAGTTCGGGGCGATCATGGGATGGCTGTATGTTATTTTTTGTCTGGCCGCCGAGGTCCGGATAATGAAAACGTCCTGCGTTCATTGCTTCTATTATGGTAAGTGGTGCGGAGCAGGAAGAAGTAAACTCGCCGCTTTGCTTTTTAAAAAGGGCGATCCCGGGAAATTCAATGAAAAGGAAATTACATGGAAAGCCCTTATCCCGGACATATTGATCTCTCTCATTCCTTTTGTGACGGGTATATATCTTCTGATCATTGGCTTCAATTGGCCGGTTTTACTGGCGGTCGTTCTTCTTTTTATTCTAGCCACCCAAGGCAACGCTTTCACGCATGGTTACATCGTCTGTAAATACTGCAAACAGAAAGAGCTCGGCTGCCCGGCTGAGGAACTCTTCTCAAAGAAAAAATCCTGATCAGGTTCAACTGAAATTTATCCTCTAATATTCCGATAAATACGAAGAATGATAAGACCAATAACATTTTCCGTCAGTTCAAAGACCTCCCTGAAGCGCGACGCAAAGGTCGCGGCCGCGAACGCGGTATTGCGGGATGCCGGGATGTCTCCGTTGACCTCGAAACAGGCAGCGGAATTGGATCGCGGCCCCAAATTCTGGCAAAATGAATTGTTTTCCTGGTCAGCCACCCAGGATATAGCAATGACATTATTGTTCCACGGCTTCTTTGATAACGGCTTCTCCGAAGCTCCTGTCCGCGCATACCGGAAAAATTACCGGAATAACCCTTTTGAATTATTAAGATCATTCCGGCTTGCCACTGAGGTACAAATGGGACATGGAGGACCCTGTAAAAGGCGTGTTGCGTATAGCGATGGTTTCGCGGATTGCTCGGCGGTTTTGCTGAAACCGGACGCATTACCGATACACTTATTCCATTGCCTGCCGAGCAGTATGGCAAGGGGCTGGCGCCTTTACGGGAGCGGCTCAGAGCTGCTTGCAAGTT
>CAZSXD010000069.1:0-5870 GCA_964611075.1 uncultured bacterium | reverse complement strand
TGATGTTGAAGTGTCTGACATCAAAGCTTTTTATCGGGGCGCGGGAGCTCTGGCAAAAAAATACGGCGTTTCTATCATAGGCGGCGATATTGTCAGGTCTCCCAAGGCCGTATTTTTCACCATGGACCTTTTCGGCTACGCAAAGAAACCTGTCCTGAGAAGCACAGCTAGGCCGGGCGATCTGCTAATGGTTGCCGGAAAATCCGGGGCTTCCTCTGTGGGGCTCAAAGCTTTGAGGGCAGGAAGGAAGGGCGATCTGGTAAGAGCGCATCTCAGGCCAATGCCGATGCTCAGAGAAGGAAAAATATTGGCAAAATTCGCGACCTCCATGATCGACAACAGCGACGGGCTGGCAAGGTGTCTGCTCGAGCTTTCGAAGTCCGCCGGGGTCGGGTTCAAGGTCCGGCTGGACAGGATACCGCTTGCCGAAGGCGCAAGCCTTGATGATGCGCTTAACGGCGGGGAGGATTATAATTTAGTTCTGACCGCGCGCAAGCCTTTGAAGGGCGCAAAAGTTATCGGGGAGGTCACCAGAGGACGGAAGATCGTTCTTGTAGATAAGCAGGGCAGGGAAAAAGTCCTGGCGGCAGGAGGCTTCGAGCACTTTTGATCATCAATAAAAAAAGGCTTTTGAAAAGATTCATTAAATACGTCAAAGTCGACAGCGTGTCGAAGGACGAGAAGAAATTCGCGTTGCTGATAAAGAAGGAGCTTGCTGTACTTGGCGTGAAGTCCAGGGAGGACAGGGCAGGTCTGCATATCAGAGGAAATTGCGGCAATATTCTCGGGACCCTAAAAGGCAGCGTCAAAAAAGCAAAACGCCTGATGTTCAACGCGCACATCGATACTGTCATCACGGGGCGGAATATCAGGCCGAGGGTGAGGGACGGCGTCATAAAGAGCGACGGCAGGACGATACTCGGGGCGGATAATAAGGCGGGAGTTGCGGTGATGATCGAGGCGTTGAAGGTTATAAAAGAAAGAAGAATGCCGCACGGGGACATCGACATCATCTTCACGGTCGCAGAAGAGATCGGATTATGCGGTTCGAAGTTCATTGATAAAAGGGCGCTAAAGGCCGACATGGGGTTCGTGCTGGACGGCGGAAGCGTCGATGAGATGATCAACAGGGCGCCGTCGCAGGATTCGATCGAAGTGAAGATAACAGGGAAAGCGGCGCACGCGGGAGTCCACCCGGAACAGGGGATAAATGCCATCAAGGTCGCAGGCGCAGCTCTCTCAAAAATGAGGCTCGGCCGCATCGACCAAGAAACGACGGCGAACATAGGCATTATCGAGGGCGGGAGCGCGACGAACATAGTCCCTGAAACGGTCGTCCTGAAAGGGGAAGCGCGCAGCCACAATGGCGCGAAGCTGAGGCGCCAGGTCAAGCACATGAGAGACAGCTTCCGTAAGGCATGCCGGAGGTCAGGCGCAAGGCTCGAGTTCAGGGTCACGCCATCGTACAGGTCTTTCAGGGTCAGTCCGGCAAGCGGTCCGATGAGGACAGCGGTCGCCGCGGCAAAGGCCATGGGAATAAGGCCGAAGGTGAAAGCCACGGGCGGCGGGAGCGACGCGAACATGTTCAATTCGATGGGACTGCCGTGCCTGATAATCGGCGTGGGAGCGCACAACGTGCATACGAACCGCGAGAAGATCTCCCTCTCCGACATGGTGAAGGGATGCGAGCTGGTACTGAACATCATGAGGGAGGGCATAAAGTGAAAGAGCGCACCATCAGGACAAGGCGCATATATAATGGAAGGATAATCTCGGTCCGCGAGGACACCGTCAGGCTCATTAACGGCGTTATTTCGAAGCGCGAGATAGTGGAGCATCCGGGGGCGGTGGCTGTAGTGGCTATGACCGGCGACGGCAGGGTCGTGCTGGTGAAGCAGTTCCGGAAATCCGCGGAAAAAGTGCTGCTCGAAATACCGGCGGGACTTGCTCACAAAGGCGAGCGGCTTGACAGGGCGGCGAAGAGAGAGCTGAGGGAGGAAACAGGGTACCGTGCTGAGAGGATCAGGAAGGTCTTCGCCGGCTATTCTTCCCCAGGCTACAGCACGGAGATAATCACCATCTTCATCGCAACGGGACTGAAGAAAGTGGGGCAGGATACCGATCACGACGAGATGATAGATGTTGAGATCGTTCCTCTTAAAAAGGCCCTCAGCTTCATCAGGAGCGGCAGGATAAGGGACAACAAGACCGCTCTGGGCATAATGATCGCCAACCTCATCCCGCCCCTGTCGGGGCACCCTTCTCCTGTAAACAGGAGAAGGGCAGTACGGATTTGAAATGAGCAATGCCCCTCTCCTCGTTGAGGAGAGGGGATAATGGGGTGAGGAGAATAATTATGGAAGAGATAATAAAAGATTTCCTGAACCATATTGATTATGAACGCGGGTACAGCGGCAACACGATAGCGTCCTACAGGCGGGACCTCGGCCAGTTCTCCCAATATCTGAAGGAGCATGATATGCCTCCGCTGCCGGATGCGAGCAGGCCCATGATCAGCTCGTACATAACGGCGCTCGCAGCACTTGGGCTGAAGGCCAGCAGCATTGAAAGACGGGTCGCGTCCCTGAAATCCTTCTTCAGCTTCCTGATAAGGGAGGGGAAGATTAGGGCGAACCCCACTTCGGATATCAAGCTGCCGCAGAAAGGCAGGAAGCTCCCGAAAGCGCTGTCGATGATAGAGGTGAAGAACCTTGTAGAAAAACCCAGGAAGGCGCGCGACAGGGCGATACTCGAACTCCTGTACGCCACGGGGATCAGGGCTTCGGAGCTGGTGGACCTGACCGTCCATGACGTGAACCTGAACGTCGGGTTCATCAAATGCTTCGGGAAAGGCGGGAAGGAAAGGATCGTACCGGTAGGCGCCGCCGCGGTTTCCGCGGTCAGGACTTACATTGAAAAAGACAGGCCGAAGGACAAGGGCGATGCGCTTTTCCTTGACAACCGCGGAAAGAAATTGACAAGGCAGGGATTGTGGTTTATCGTAAAAAAGTACGTCAGGTCGTCGGGGATAAGGGGGAGTGCCACTACACACACGCTGAGGCACTCTTTCGCGACGCACCTGCTTGAGAAAGGCGCTGACCTGAGGAGCGTGCAGGAAATGCTGGGACACAGCGACATTGCCACGACACAGGTCTACACGAGCGTGAGCAGGGAAAGGCTGAAGAAGGCGTACCTGGCGGCGCATCCAAGAGCATGATACAACTAATATCTTTGTTAATACTGCTTATCATCGTGCTGATCGCGATAACGGTGCATGAGTTCTCCCATGCGCTCGCCGCGGAATTCCTTGGCGATCCCACGCCCAGGCTTGCGGGCAGGCTGAGCCTGAATCCCATCAAACACATAGACCCCCTGGGCCTGCTGATGCTGCTTATCGTGAGAATAGGCTGGGCGAAGCCCGTTCCCATAAATCCTTACAATTTCCGCGATCCCGCCAGGGGTTCGATGGTCGTGGCTTTTGCGGGGCCGGCCTCGAATTTCTTCCTGGCCTGGGCGGTGGCCACGCTTTTCAAGCTACTTCCTTATTCGCTGAGCATAAACCCGGGCATCGTGTCGATAACTTCCGACTTCATTTTCATAAATCTTGCTCTTGCGGTCTTCAACCTGATACCTCTGCCGCCGCTCGACGGTTCACATTTGATCGAGCCTTTCATCCCGGAGGACACCAGGCGCACGCTCGAGCAGTACGGATTCCTCATCCTTCTTCTGCTGCTGGTTTTCCCTCCAACAGCTCAGCTCCTGTTGTCTGTCATTACTTTTGTCTTCCGCCTTATAACCTGATGGATTACCGTCAGGCTGTCCGTTATCTTGAAAGCTTCCGCAGCCGCGGCATCAGGCTCGGCCTTGATCGCGTCCGCGCGGTGCTCTCAAAGCTCGGCGATCCCCAGAATTCTTTCGCGTCCATCCACATCGCGGGCACGAACGGCAAAGGTTCCGTTGCCGCCATGCTGTCATCGATCTTGACAAGAGCCGGATATCGAACAGGTCTATATACCTCGCCTCATCTTGTAGATTACACGGAAAGGGTCCGCATCAGAGAAAAAGATATTTCAAAACAAAAGTTCGCGAGTGCTATCGAAGAAGTAGCTGAAGTATTGAAAAAGTTGCCGGAGATAAAACTTACTCAATTTGAAGTGCTGACTGTGGCGGGATTCGTGATGCTGAGGAACGCCAGGGTCTACGGTGCCGTGATCGAGACGGGACTTGGCGGACGGCTTGACGCGACGAACGTGATCAAACCTTTGCTCTCAATAATAACGAACATTGATATCGATCATACGGACCTGTTGGGGAATTCGATAAGTTCGATCGCCAAAGAAAAGGCCGGGATAATCAAGCCCGGCGTTCCGGTCGTTACAGGCACGGCAAAAGGTTTGAATGTAATAAAGAATATATGTAAGCGAAGAGGCTCGAAGCTGATAATGGCGAGGTGCAAAGTTCCGATCAAGTCCCCGCTGGAAGGTGAACATCAGAAGAAAAATCTTGCCATAGTTTTGGCCGCCGTCAAAGAGATCCGAAAACTCGGGTGCCGTATCGACCGAAGGTCCTTGACTGCCGGCCTCAGGTCGGTTCGCTGGCCCGGCAGGCTTCAGATCGTCAGCAAAAAACCCTTAGTCATCCTTGACGGTGCGCATAATGTCGCAGGCGCAAAGGCTTTATCAGCTTACCTTTCAAAGCTCGGGAAAAAGTTCAACTTCGTCATCGGCATGCAGAGAAATAAGGACATCAAGGGGTATATCAAGGTCATCAAGCCGCTGGCAGATCGATTTTATGTCGTTCAGTCATCGAATCCCGGGGCGATGCCTAAGCTTGAGCTGGCGAAACTCGTCGGGCCGAAAGCCGTCGTCGCGAAAAGTTTGAGCTCGGCTATGAAATTAGCGAAAGCTCAAGGCTCCCCAGTATGCATTACCGGTTCGCTTTATCTTGTCGGTGATCTCCTCAAGGGCTGAAGCTCCGCAAAAATCTTCCCCCAAAACTGAAATTTTCGCGTTCCGTTGCCGATAAATATACGGTAATTCCAGCGTAATTAGTGGAGGGTGAATTATGATAAATTATCCGTTAGTGGCGTCAAGAACACGGGACATGGCAAAAAGCAGTGTTTCATCCAGCGTTGCAAGCCAATTCAGGTTATACAGGGCTCAAGTTAACATGTGGGGATACGGGGCAGTGGCTATGGTGGGCCCCAAACTGCTCGATCGTGTGGGAATGAACAAAGCCGCAGGGTGGGTGGACAAACATTTTTCTCCAAGGCTAAAACTGTATTTGGGCGCATGCCAGCAGGAAGGCGCTGATTTCGAGAGGGAACCGCACGAGATGCTGAATATGAGCGATTCTGATATCAGAATACAGATTGCTAACGGGATAAAGCTTATACAGGATGCTTCCAAGGCATTTGCCAGGAGAGGGTCCCTCATGAGCGCGTTCGATGCCGCACTCCATATATTGGACGTTGAAACACGCTTCGCGACGATCAGCAGGATCCCCATTGTTTGGATATGCGAGGCCTCGCCCGTCCGCGATAAAGCACACCTTAATATGTTGACAGATTATTTCAACAGGTCTTTTGCGCATCTAACAAAGTTCGAGAAGGAGTTTTCAGGTAAACAACGATGGTTCTTCAGGGACACGGCATTTAAGCTCATGTCGTCAATGTACGAAACGAAGGCGCCGGACGGTCTCATCATGAGGCTCCAGCACTATATTGATTATAAATTATGTCCGACAATATAGGGAATAATCTATTAATAACTGAAATTTTCCAAAAGATGTATCGATAACATACTGGCAGATCGATCAATTCTCAATAAGGAGAGGTGCGACAATGACAGCAGGAAAAGTGGCCGAAGTTA
>CAZSXD010000068.1:0-5892 GCA_964611075.1 uncultured bacterium | reverse complement strand
ATTATCGGGCCTCTCGCTTCCGGCTGCCTGGAAATACCCTCGACCGCTTTGCCGACCGCGTTGCCCAGTGCGAGCGCGGAAGCCGCCGCGACTATCGCCAGCCCGAAAGCAGCTCCTATCACGGAAACCATCTGTATCGTCATACTATCTCCTCCTTTCGACTCAGTGGCCTTCGAAGGCCATTGAAATATAGAACACCGCAAGGATCATGAAAATGTAAGCCTGTATCGCGCCTATAAGCAGGCTCAAAGCCAGTATCGGAATGGGATAGAAAAGCGGAAGCACCATCAGTCCCGTAAGGATAACGAGGATCGTTTCCTTGCTGAATATGTTCCCGAACAGCCTGATGGACAGCGACAGAGGCTTTGCAAGCTCCTCTATGACGTTGAGCGGGAACAGGAAGGGGCTGGGCTCAAAGAAGCGTTTAAAGTACCTGAGGAGCCCTTTCTCCCTCATTCCGAATATCTGCACCAGGAAGATCGTCAGCAGTGCCAGCCCCGCCGTTGTATTAAGGTCCGCCGTCGGGGACTTGAGCTCAAGCGGCAGCATCCCCAGCCAGTTGGAAAAAAGTATGAAAAGGAAAAGCGTGGCGATGAAAGGAAGATATTTTATGCCTTTTTCTCCCAGCCTTTCAAAAAGGATGCCTTCCGTGCCCTCAATGCCAAGCTCCACCGCCGACTGGAACAGCCCCGGCCGTTTCCTGAGAGCGAACCTGACGACAAGCGCCAGCAATATGAGGACGGCAGATACGATCCAGACGGAAATAAGCGTATCAGCATGGAACGTCCATCCGTGCCAGTGCCACTCAGGATGTATGCCTATCTCAAGACCGCCCATTATTCTCCTTTCATCATATTCATGACCGACTTGTACATGCTCCATATGCCCGAAACGATTCCGAGCATCAGAAAACCGACCGTGCATAGCGGGAACGTCCGGAATGTGCCGTCAAGTACCTTCCCGATGATAACCCCGACTATCGCCGGAGAGACCAGCGTCAATCCGAGATTGATGTACTTCAGGTAGTCTGGCATTTCACCTTTTCGATCGCAGGCTTTGCGGCGTCGAATTCCACCGGCCTCACGTCCGTAAAGCCGAAATAATGAAGCAGCGAGCTCAATATCCTTTCGGAGGCTTTGCCGTCCCCGTACGGGTTCACGGCTTTTGCCATCTTATCGTATTCCTCTTTGTCGGTCAGCAGCTTCTCCACCTCTGCCAGGATCCTTTCCGGGTTCGTGCCGACCACCTTAACGGTGTTGGCCATCACGGCCTCCGGACGCTCCGTCTCTTCCCTCAGCACCAGCACAGGCTTGCCAAGTGAGGGCGCTTCCTCCTGGATGCCGCCCGAATCCGTGAGGATGATGTACGAGCTCTTCATGAGATGCACGAAGGGCTCGTAATCGAGCGGCTCTATCAGCTGGACGTTGGCCGAGGGCCCCAGTATCTCGTGGACGGTGTCGGATACTATCGGGTTCCTGTGGACCGGAAGGATCACTGTCGCGATCTCCCTGTGCTCATGGGCAAGGGTCTTGAGCGCCTCGCATATGCCCCGCAGCGGCGGCCCGAACGATTCCCTCCTGTGAACAGTGGCAAGTATGAGCTTCTTGTGCCCGTGCTTGATGTCGACGCCCGCTTTCTTAAGATCGAAGCTTTTTCTCGCCACGGTGTAAAGCGCGTCGATCACGGTGTTGCCTGTGAGGTATATCGACGACCTTGATATCGACTCGCCCAGAAGGTTCTTCACCGCGACCTCCGTCGGGGCGAAATGTATGTCCGCAACCGCGCTTGTCAGTCTTCTGTTCATTTCTTCGGGAAAGGGATAATATTTCTTGCCCGTCCTGAGCCCCGCCTCGATGTGCCCCACGGGCACGTGCTGGTAAAAGGCCGCGAGCGCCGCCGCGAACGTGGTGGAAGTGTCGCCCTGGACGAGCACCATGTCGGGACGCTCCCTCACAAGTATCTCCTCTATCCCCTGCATACAGCGTTCAACGATGTAGGAAAGCGTCTGGCCATGCTCCATTATCATGAGGTCGTAATCCGGCTGGATCCTGAAGACCTTCAGTACCTGCTCAAGCATCTCCCTGTGCTGACCGGTCACCACTATCGACAGGTCAAAGACGTCCGAATGCTTCTTCGCTTCAGTTATGACAGGCGCCATCTTTATCGCCTCGGGGCGCGTGCCAAAAACGAAGAGAAGCTTCTTCCTGTGGCTCATTTCTCTCTCCCGTTAAGGAAAGCCACGTTCCTGAGCAGGTCCTTGGCGAATTCAAGGGCGATTATGCCCATCACGACGAGTATGGAAAGCATCACAAGCGCGGGATAGTTGTTGAAAGCGGTCGCCGCCAGGGCGGACAGGCTCAGTATCAGGCATGCAGCGTAGATCAGCACGACCACTTCTCTCTGATTGAACCCCGCTTTCAGGAGCCTGTGATGGAGGTGCCTTTTATCCGCCTCAAAGATGGAGCGTCGCGCAATTGTGCGCCTTATTATGACGCCGGCGGTGTCAAAGATGGGCACCGCAAGCACCGCTACCGGGATGATGAGAGCAAATACCAGGGTGCTTTTAAGCACTCCGACGATCGAAGCACAGGCAAGCGCGAACCCGAGGAAAAGGCTCCCTGAATCACCGAGGAATATCGAGGCCGGATGGAAATTGTACCTTAAGAACCCGAGCCCTACGCCGCAAAGAGCGCAGAGTATGAGGGCCGAATCCATCTGTCCCATCTTCAATGCGACGATGAAAAGCGTGGCGGCTGCGATCACGGTTATCCCGCAAGCCAGCCCGTCAAGCCCGTCGATGAGGTTCATCGCGTTGGTTATGGCGACCATCCACATCACCGTAAGGACCGGCGCCCACAGGCCAAGCATGACCAGCTTGTAGAACGGCGTTGAAACAAATAGTATCTGGACGCCGAAATACACCGCGACGCTCGAAGCGATTATCTGGCCGAAAAGCTTCGCGAGGGCGGGCATGCCCTTGACGTCATCCACAAGCCCGATCAAAGTGATAAGCCCTCCGCCTATCAGCACGCCGATCAGCGCGTTAATTTCCCTTTGGCTGAACTTGATGCCGAAGCTGCCAGCGATCATGAGGCCGAGAACGACCGCGATAAGAAAGCTGATGTATATGGAGAGGCCTCCAAAGCGGGAGATGATCTTTTTATGTATCTTGCGTCTGGACGGCCTGTCCACCGCCCCTACCATTAAGGCTATCTTTCTGGCCACGGGGGAAAGCAGCAGCGTAAGTATCAGTGAAACGGCAAAAACCGCGACAAATAAGACCATAGATTTCAAAATATTACCATGAAATTTATGGTTTATCTAGGTCATTTTCTGGCGGTTTTCAGCGTATCTGCGTACCAGAGGAGCTCATCAAGGAATGCCTTTATCCTTTTATCATAAGCGGATGCATCCTTTATTCCGCCGTTATTGTCAAAGAGGTCCTTAACAAATGGAAAGTACAGTACTTCCCTTATATCGACCATGTGCAGTTCCGCGACGACTTGCCTCAATTGCTCGACGACCCTGGCGCCCCCGAAAGGCCCGATCGAAACGGCCGCAAGTCCGACGGGCTTTTTCGCCCACTGGTCGTAGAACATGTCGAGGAACATCTTCAGCTCTCCGGGATAGCCGTGGTTGTATTCCGGGGTAACTATGATAAAGCCGTCGGCTTTTTCAAGCTTCGGTGACAATTTCTTCGCGGTCTCCGACTCTTCTGTATTGTCGGTTGCGGGTATCCTGTGGTCTTTGACGTCAATAAGCTCTGTCTCGATCCCCGCCTTCTTCACCGAACTTAAAACGAACTTCGCGACCTTTTCCGACTGCCTGCCTTCCCTCGCGGTGCCAAGGATAACCGGTATGTACATATTGATCGGTCCTCCTTATTGATCGAATATCCTGAATATCTCCTTCGGGTCTTTCCTATGTTTCACGCCAAGCCGTGCGCCTAAAGCTTCCTTAGGATATCCAAGCGTGATCATTGCGATAACTTCCTGATCTTTCGGGATATCTAAAATTACCTTGACCCTCTTTTCGTCGAACCAGCCTATCCAGCACGAGCCGATTCCGAGGTCCCAGGCCGTGAGGACCATGTGCTCGAGCGCAATGGCCACATCAAGATAATACCATTTTCTGTTCACAACGAACGACATGGCTTTGTGCAGAAGATCGGCCGGTCCTCCTGTTGCGACGATCACAACCGGCGCTTCGGCGATGAATGAATTGATGACGACCTGAGAGCCGAGCGGCATTTTGCCCGCAAGTTCCTTGATCTTTTCTTTATTCTTAACAACGTAAAAGTGCCACGGCTGGGAATTGGACGCTGATGGGGCTAACCTTGCTGCTTCAAGGATCAGGTCAAGCTTGCCGGATTCGATAGGTTTGTCCGAATAGCTCCGGACGCTCGATCGCTCCTTGATGACGTTGAAGACTCTTGAGTTGAACATAAGCTATCGGGAGAAATTCTAGACTCGTTCAGGTGAATAATCAACTTTATGTTAAGTTGACTTGTGAGATGAGGGGCTCCGCCCTTCCATGGTCAATAAGTCTTAATTCACACTCCCACTCCTATCCTGCCCATTTTCTTTCTGCAGCGAAAGAAAATGCAAAGTGTGCCGGCCCCGCCAAGGCGGGGCACCCCCACGGCCTTGACTCGCCTTCTCGGCCTTCGGCCTCGCTCGGCTCAGACAGAAGGCCTAACAATGTTTGGACGCACATCACATAGGGACTTCACCTTGCCCTCTTATTCCCGACCGTTCTCCCGTCACATAAGGCAACAAGTGCATGTTTTTCAGAGCTACAGACAGGTTTAGGCACTGCGGCCAGCCAATCTGAAAAACTTGATTTTTCTTTGTTTCTTTCTTTTGATCAAGCAAAAGAAAGAAAGAGAAAGAATGTGTGGGGAAGTCATATCATCACGAAGGTTAACTTAGCCTTGCCGCCCTGGAGCCTGAACGGCTCCATCATCCATCACCTCCAGACGAACCAGATGAAAAGGTAGCCCGCGGCGACCGCTGCCATCGTGAACGGCAATCCTATCTTCATGAATTCCCCGAACCTGACGGGATATCCCTCCTTTTTCAGGAGGCCGCAAGCCACTATATTGGCGGAAGCCCCGATCGGCGTGATGTTCCCGCCGAGGCATGTTCCCACGAGCAGGCCGAAAAGGAAAAGGGCGGGATTTATCGACAGATGCTCGGACATCCTTATTGCAACGGGCATCATCGTCGCCAGGAAAGGTATGTTGTCGATCACCGCGGAAGCGAGAACGGAGGAGAAAACAATGGCCGTGTAGGCCATGAAGATGTTGCTGCCGACCATGCCCGACAGGAACAGGGCGAAGCGCTCCACCCAGCCCGTCGCCGTCATACTCCCCACGAGCACGAATATGGAAGCGAGGAATACGGACGTTTCCCAGTCAAGCTTCGCCAGGTGACCGAGCAGGGTGCCGCCGTTGTTCCTCATTTCCCATAAGAGGCTGATCAGAGCGAAAATGAGGCACAGCGAACCGGAGATGTAAGGGTGGTCTTTCATCATGAAGGATGTCCCGATAAGCGAACAAATGAGCGCCAGCAGAAGGACGGACGGCCACCACGACCTCACCCTGTGCTGGACGCGCACGCTGATCTTCTTGCGGTATTTCAGGAATATCAGGTAAAGTATAGCAAAAGAAGCCAGCGCTCCTATCTCTATCGCGAAGAAAATGCTCGGCCTTCCCCTGTAAATTATGAAATCCCAGAAGTTCATCTTCATGAAACCGCCCAGCATCATGCTTGGGGGATCCCCTATCAGAGTGGCCGCCCCCTGAAGGTTGCTGGATACCGCCATTCCGATCATCATCGCGGTCGGATCTATCTTAAGGCGCCTGGATATTGACAGCGCAAAAGGCGCCAT
>CAZSXD010000067.1:0-5956 GCA_964611075.1 uncultured bacterium | reverse complement strand
CATAATAATCGGCTTTTCATGTTCCTGATCAGCGAGATATTGAGCCAGGCCTTCATTCAGCCAACTCGGCAAAGCCAGCGCACTATTTCCCGCCGCCTCCATAATATATAAATGACCCAGCTCATGCTTTATCAGTTTATTTAAAGATCGCTCTTGCACTGAATCTTTAATATCCATTAATGATATGGATTTCCCATCAAAACCGTAATTACCCTTTACCCATCCGGGATTCTTTTTGTTGTTCAATTTATTGAAATCCTTAGTGGAATTGTATACAAAGATATCAATCTTGCACATTTTAGATCTTGGAAATAACAGCTTTAATTCTTTAAAGGCTTTTTCCGCATAATTTAATATTGTTCCAATATAAGCTTCCTGCCCTTTAGGGTAATGAATTAAGAAATGTTTGCTTGATTTAACATGTCCGAAATATCCATCAAATGTTAACGGAGGTTGTGCGCATCCGGATAAACAAAACATAAGAATTAAACTTAATAAAGAGTGCCGTATATTTTTCATTTTACCCCCTCAATATATGCGCTTACAACATAATCATCCAGAGAAGTGCCCTTATCAAGGCTGTCCAGAATAGCCCTGCCGATCGGGTCTTTTGTGTCGGCATCAATACAGGCGGATGAGCCTTTGACCGTTATCTTAACATTCTTAAAACCGGCTGACCTCACTATCTTCTTATAATCATCAATAATTATCGCTCCGCCAACACAGCCGACATATGCTGTAATATTGTCGCGTACGCTTTTCGGGAGCTCCTTTTTAAGGGCAATATCGGATATCGATATCCTTCCTCCCGGTTTCAAGGCCCGATACACTTCACTGAAAACCTTCTGTTTGTCGGACGACAGATTGATGACACAGTTGCTTATCACCGCATCAAAGGAATTGTCGGCAACGGGCAGCGCTTCTATTTCGCCAAGCTTGAACTCGACATTATTTATCCTGTTCTTTATGGCGTTTTGTCGGGCTTTTTCGATCATTTCCGGCGTCATATCCACGCCGATTACTTTGCCCTTCGCGCCCACCTTACTTGCCGCCAGAAAGCAATCGAATCCGGCGCCCGACCCAAGATCAAGGATCGTTTCGCCTTTCTTAATGCCGGCCAAAGCCGTTGGATTTCCGCAACTTAAAGCCAGATTAGCTTCCGAAGGTATCGCTTTCAATTCTTTTTCTGAATATCCAACAGATCTGGCAAAAGTTTTTGTATCCGGCCCGCAAGTTCCGCACCCGCAGCCGGTGCCTCCTTTCGCTATCCGACCGTATGCTTCCCTGACCACTTTCTTTGCTTTGTTCTTGTCCATTTATCTGCAACCTCCCAGCAATAGACTGATCAGGATATGTCCTCGCTGTCCGAATAAACGATCCCCTGCAGCTCTTTTATCAGGCCATTCCAGTACCTGGGCGTGTGGACCTCAGGAAAATGTTTGTCAAAGTGCGGGTCATGCTCCTGCACCGCAAGCCATGAAGCGAAGTGTATAAGCCTCATTCCTCGCAGGGCCGGAATAAGATTTAGCGACTTCATATCGAACTGCCTGAAAGTCTCATAACCTTCAAGGAACCATTTGAGCTCAAGCGGGCTCTCATCGGCGTCTCCCGGCAGGAGCATCCACAGGTCCTGCACGGCGGGGCCCATGCACATGTCGTCAAAGTCTATCAGGAATATCCCTTCTCCCGGCCTTGATATCAGGTTTCCCTTGTGGCAGTCGCCGTGGATCAAGATCGATTTTGCGTCATTAAAAAGGGGATCGGCTTTCTTGATGAAAAGCTCTGCCATGTTCCGCATACTTTTACTGAAATCAGGCGGCATCAGGCTCGATGAAAGAAGAACTTCAAGATGATGCTTTGTGGCAACTGACGGCCTCCATGTTATCCTTGTCGAGGCCTTATGCAGCTCACCGATCATATGCAGCCGCGCAAGATGCCTGCCGATGTTCTTCCATGATTCCTTGTCGAACTCATCAACGGAACGACCGCCCTTTTTAGGGAACAGAGCATAAAGGATATCGTTGAGCGAAAATAAGGTATTGTTGTTGAATATCATGGGCGTTATGACGGGGATGTCCTTTTCGGCAAGTTCTTTAAGGAAAGAATGCTCTTCCAGTATCTGCTCCCTTGTCCATCTCCCGGGCCTGTAGAATTTTGCGATCAATCTTTCCCCGGAGTCTTTCCTTTCAAGCTCGTAAACGCGGTTTATATAGCTGTTGCGCTGTATTAGAAGCCCGCTTAAATGCGCTCCAAGTACTTTCTCTATGGAGCCGAAAATACTGTCATGATCCAACCCTGCCCATACGTTGCTCATGCCGTAATGATATCAGAAATAGTGTATAATATCCTTCGTATGAAAAGAATATTGCTGACATTGACCGCCTGCCTGCTTTTTTACGCGAGCGCCTTCTCCTCATCGCCCGTCATGGTGCTGGATAAGGACAACGGGAAGACGGTCGAATTGCATGCCAGCCAGTTCATTGACATAGCGCTCAATGGAAATCCGACAACAGGATATAACTGGTACACGGCGTCAAAGTTCTCGCCCGTGCTCAAGAAGATCTCGGGACCCGGCTTCAAGAGCGGAAGCGAGAGGGTCGGTGCGGGCGGGAAGGTCACGTACCGCTTCAAAGCCGTAAATATAGGAAGCACTTTGCTTAAGATGGAATATAAAAGGTCATGGGAAAAGATCCCTCCTTCCAAGACTTTCAGCATCAAGATAGTCGTGAAATAGAAAGGGGCCGGACTTGGGCATCACTGAATTCCTTGCGCAATATATCACCCGCTTCATGGAAAGCACCGGATACATCACCGTCTTCATAACAATGGTCATGGAGAGCATGGTATTCCCGGTGCCAAGCGAAGCCGTCATGCCTTTCGCCGGTTTCCTTGTCGCCGAACAAAAATTCACGCTGCCGCTTGTGATATTGATCAGCACGCTTGGCAGCATCACGGGATCGTTGATCTCATATGCTATCGGCTATTTTTGCGAGGAGGCGACCATCCATAAATACGGCAGGTATTTACTGCTGGACCGCGAAGAATTTGAGGCGACAAAGAAGTTCTTCAAGAGGTACGGCGACATCACGATATTCATAAGCCGTTTCATCCCTGTCATCCGCCACCTGATATCGCTCCCGGCGGGCTTCGCGCAGATGAACATCATCAAGTTCACTGTCTTCACCATAATCGGCGCCGGCCTCTGGAACAGCTTCCTCGCTTACACCGGTTTTTACCTGAAGAGCAACTGGGAAGCCGTGATGAGATACAGCAAGTATGTCGACATCGCCGTCATTTTGATCCTGGCAGGCCTCTTCTGTTATTTCGCATACAAGCACGTGAAAAGGCATATGTAAGGGTGTAGAATTGCGCCATGAATAAAAAAGTCTGCATAGTCGGGTTAGGATTAATAGGCGGCTCGCTTGGAATGGCCATTAAAAAGAACAAGCTTGCCAGAGTGATCAGCCTCACAAGGGAAAAGTCGACGATCGCTCTGGCGATGAAACTGAAAGCTGTTGATTACGCCACAACAAGCATGAAAGGGGTCATCGAGGGCTCCGACATCATATTCATCTGCTATCCGATCCACCTGATCATCCCTCAGATAAAGAAGATCGTAAGGTTCGTCAGGCCCGGAACTATCATTACCGATGTCGGCAGCTCAAAAGAGATGATCGTCAGCGAGGCCGAAAAACTGATGCCGAAGGGAGTCTACTTCGTCGGAGGCCACCCCATGGCGGGGAAGGAAATGACCGGGCTTGAGGAGGCGGAAGCCGATCTTCTAAAGGGGAAAACTTATATCCTCACAAAAACAAAAAAGACGAATGCAAACGCTTTGAACCAGCTGAGATCAATGATCACGAAGCTGGGCGCAAAAGTAAAGATAATGGACCCGGCTGTCCATGATGAGGCAGTCGCGCAGATCAGCCATATGCCCATTGCCGTGGCCGCAGCCCTGGTGGAAGCGCTCGCGGACTCAGGCAGGCTTTGCGATGAGTCGCTGGAGCTGGCGGCGTCAGGCTTCCAGGATACGACCCGCATCGCTTCCGGCGACCCCCAGATGGGCACGGATATGTTCATTACGAACAAAAAAGCCGTACTTTCCTCGCTAAAGAAGTTCAAGAATGCCATTAACGGCATCGAGAAGCTCATAGAGCACGGCGCCCCCGAACAGATAAAGTACAGGCTGGATCAGATAAAGGATTTCAGGGACTCAATGTACAAATGAAAAAGTTCACCATAAATCCCGCCGGCAAACTTACCGGGGAGGTGACCGTCCCCGGCGACAAATCGATATCCCACAGGGCCGTCATGCTCGGCTCCATAGCCAAAGGCGATACCGTAGTGGAGAATTTCCTTAAAGCCGACGACTGCATGAGAACCGTGGATGCTTTAAAGAAAATGGGGATCGGGATCAGCATTGAGGGTGAAAAGCTCCTTATTAAAGGCGGCGGCCTTTACGGATTGAAGGAGCCGACGAACGTCTTTGATGTCGGCAATTCGGGAACGACCATCAGGCTCCTCCTCGGGATACTTGCCGGCCAGAGATTCCATTCCACGCTGACAGGCGACGAATCCATTCGGCGAAGGCCCATGGGACGGGTGATCGAACCTCTCAAAAAAATGGGAGCCGTGATACACGGAAGGGACCATGACAACCTTGCGCCGCTCACTGTCATAGGCAGGGACCTGAAGGCCATTTCATATAATATGCCGGTCTCCAGCGCGCAGGTAAAATCAGCTATTCTGCTTGCGGGACTTTACGCGGCGGGGACGACGACCGTCATCGAAAAAGAGCCGACCCGCGACCATACCGAAAGGATGCTGGAACATTTCGGCGCGCGGATAAGGACGGACGGAAAGAGCATTTCGATAGAGGGCAGGAACGAGCTTGCGGGCGGGGAAATATTCGTCCCGGGGGACATATCGAGCGCGGCGTTCCCGATGGTGGCTGCCCTCATCGTAAAGGGCTCCGACGTGCTTATAAAGGATGTGGGCGTGAATCCCGGACGCACCGGGTTACTGGACGTCCTGCACAGGATGAACGCGGATATCGAGGTCATGAACGAAAGGATGCTTTCTAACGAGCCGGTGGCGGACATCAGGGTCAAATATTCCCAGCTTAAGGCGGTGGAACTGGGCGGGGGGATAATACCCCGGCTGGTTGACGAGATACCTGCGATAGCCGTCGTTGCCACCCAGGCTACGGGAAAGACGGTCATCAAGGGGGCGAACGAGCTGAGGGTCAAGGAGAGCGACAGGATAAAGACTACCGTCAGGGAACTGAAAAGGCTCGGCGCCAATATCGAGGAACTTGCCGACGGGATGGTGATATACGGGCCGAACAAGCTGAGGGGGGCCGTCTGCCAGAGCTACAATGACCACAGGATCGCGATGATCTCCGCGGTCGCTGCCCTGGCTGCCGCAGGCACTACGACCGTCGAAAAGATCGAATGTGTGGAAACATCGTTCCCGTCGTTCGCGGAAATGATCAACAGGCTTTCCGACCAGACGTTGATAACCGTTTCGTGAACAAAATAATCCTTCTTGACGATGATACCATCTCAAAAATAGCCGCAGGCGAGGTCATTGAGCGTCCCGCTTCGGTGGTCAAGGAGCTTGTTGAGAACTCCATAGATGCGGGCGCTGCCGCGATATCCATCGAGGTCAAGGACGGCGGTAAAAAGCTCATCAAGGTCTCGGATAACGGCAGCGGAATCAGCGCGGAAGACGCAGAGCGATCCCTCGAGCGTCATTCCACAAGCAAAATAAAGAACGCTGACGATCTTTTCTCGATCCATACGCTCGGTTTCCGCGGGGAGGCGCTGGCATCCATCGCTTCAGTTTCAAAATTCGAACTCACCACGAATTCAGACGAAGCATCGGAAGGCACCAGAGTCTCACTGAACGGCGGAAAGAACAAGAAGGTCAGCAAGATCGGAAGGCCGAAGGGAAC
>CAZSXD010000066.1:0-6037 GCA_964611075.1 uncultured bacterium | reverse complement strand
ATATTCCGTACGACCTGGTCTCCGGTAGCGATGAGAGCGCCGCCTTCAATTCCTTTTCCGCGGCTTTTTTTGCTCCCTTCACCCCAAGGACGGCAGGATAGTTGTTCCTGTCCCCCTGCCGGAAGTCCAATATATCATCAATAATCTGGAAAGCAAGCCCCACGTGCCTTGCGTAAGAGGTGAGCCGTTCAAGCTCGATGACCGATGCCCCTCCCACCATCGCGCCGCATCTGACGGAAGCGATGAAGAGATACGCCGTTTTACAGGTGCTGATGAACCGAAGCTCCTTCAATGCGACCTTCCTCCCGGCCGACGCGATGTCCGCAGCCTGTCCGCCTACGACCCCGTTCATTCCCAGGGAATTTGAAAGCTCAAGAACAAGCCTTCCCGCCGCCGTATCGTAATGCTTTGCGATCGTCTCAAAAGCCAGCACGTTCAGCATATCACCTGCAAGGATCGCAACGTCCTCGCCGAACACCCTGTGGCACGTCGGCTTCCCGCGCCGGAAGTCGTCATCGTCCATCGCAGGCAGATCGTCATGGATGAGCGTGTAGGTGTGGATCATCTCCACGGCACAGGCCATGGGGATAGCGGCCTTATATCTTCCCGAGACGGCTTCGCAGGCGGCCAGGACGAATATCGGCCTGATCCTTTTGCCGCCGGTCGTGAGAGAATATCCGGCGGCGTCATGCAGCTTTTTTGTGTACGCGCCGCCCTTTGGCAGGAATGACAGGAGCTTACTGTCGATGATCTTCTTGCGCCGGAGGAGATATTTGCCGATATCCATCTTACAGCCTGACCGGTATCCCTTTTCTTGTCAGGTATCCCTTGAGCTCACTGATCCTGAAAGTCCCGTAGTGCAGGGTGGAGGCAAGGAGCGCCGCGTCAGCACCCCCCCGCGTCAGCCCCTCGTAAACATGCTCCATCGTCCCCACCCCTCCGGAAGCGATGACAGGTATGCCGACCGCTCTCGCGACGGTCTTTGTGAGGTCCAGGTCGTATCCGTCCTGTGTCCCGTCCCTGTCCATGCTCGTCAGGAGGATCTCGCCTGCGCCCAGTTTTTCCGCCCTTCTCGCCCACTCGACCGCGTCGATGCCGGTGGGTGTCCTGCCCCCGTGAAGATGAACTTCCCAGCCGGGTTTATCAGCATATTTTTTCGCGTCTATGGCAACGACTATGCACTGAGCGCCGAACTTTTCCGAGGCTTTTGTTATGAATTCCGGGTCTTTGACCGCGGCGGTATTGATCGAAACCTTGTCGGCGCCTGACTTGAGGAGATCATTTATGGTATCGATATCCGTTATCCCCCCGCCGACGGTGAACGGTATGAAGATCTTTTCGGCCACGCGCTTCATGATCTCTATCATGATGTACCGTTTTTCATGGGAAGCGGTGATGTCGAGGAACGTGAGCTCGTCGGCGCCTTCCTTGTCGTAAAAGGCCGCGAGCTCCACCGGATCGCCCGCGTCCTTGAGCTGGACGAACTTCACTCCCTTGACCACGCGGCCGCCCGAAACATCAAGGCACGGTATTATCCTCTTCGCGAGCATCAGATATTCTCCTCCAGCAGTTCGTCCAGCGCGACCATGCCGTACCCCTTCTCCTTCAGTCCCTTGAGGATGGCGGGCAGGGCCCTTACCGTCTGTTCGCTGCTCGAATGCAGAAGTATTATAGTTCCGGGCTTCACCTTGTCGAGGACCTTTTTGGCCAGGACAAGCGACATCTGCTGGTAATCGTCCGGTATCTCGAAGTTCTCGCTCAGCTCGGTGTAGTCGTCCGCATTGAGCGACCAGAACACGGTGCTCATGCCCATCCGCCTGATGCCCTTGGAGACGGCCGGGGTTACGGCGCCTCCAGGCGACCGGAAATACTTCGGCGCCCTGCCCGTCACGCCATATATCACCCTGCTGCATTTTTTAACGTCCGCGATGAACTCGCTTGCCGACATTTCCTTCGCGGTGATGTGCGAATAGGAATGATTCCCGATCTCATGGCCTGCATCGCTCATCCTCATGATAAGATCGGGGTTCTTCTCGGCCTCCTCACCCACCACAAAGAAAGTGGCTTTTGCGCCGTACTCGTCCAGGCTCTCCAGGATGGGGATGCAGTATTCGGGCTTCGGGCCGTCATCGAAGGTCAGAGCCACGACGTTGCGGCTTTTGTCGCCGTTCCAGACACTCCTTGCTTCGCAAGGAATTACCAGGCATACCAATAATATTAACAGCCAAAACCTGCGGACGTTCAAATCATTTCAGCTTCCTGAAGAAGCAGCTCCTGTTCCCCGTGTGGCAGGCCGGGCCCTTCTGCTCCACCATGAGGAGGAGGGCGTCCATGTCGCAGTCGTAGTATATCTCCTTCACGAGCTGGAAGTTCCCGGACGTCTCCCCTTTCACCCACAGCTTCTTCCTTGAGCGCGACCAGTAGCAGGCCTTCCCTTCCTTAAGGGTCCGCTCAAGCGACTCCCTGTTCATGTAAGCGATCATCAGCACTTCTTTCGTCTTCGCGTCCTGCGCTATCGCCGGTATCAATCCCTTATCATCGAACTTCAGTTCATCTATTATCGCCATAACTGCCTCCTTATTGAAGATCAACCCACGCCGTGTCCTTACCCAGGACATCCTCGACCCTTTTCACGATCGACGGGTCGATGGTTATGTAATGCTCCTCCCCCACTTTCACCACCTTGCCGTTCATGTGCAGGTACACGGGGTCGCTGCCCTTGTAATACGACAGTATCTCCTTAAGCTCGTTAAGCGAGTCGAACTTGTCGCCCGGCACCTTCACATGGAACGCCTTGATCTTCGTGCTTTCCCTGTCGAGCGGCTCGATGATGTCCGCTATGATCTTTTTCTCGTCGTTCATCGAATCGACGTTCACCTTGCCCTTGATCACGACCACCGCGTCCTCAAAGAGCATCGAAGAGTACTTCTCGTAGGACCTGGGGAAGATGACCACCGGCGCCACCCCCGTCAGGTCCTCGAGGTTGGCCACCATCATCAGTTCCTTTCTCCTTGTGGTTATCTTCCTGCAGCCGGAAAGAATGCCCGCCATCATGACGGGTGTTCCCTCCCTTCTTTCGGAAAGATCCACCGCCTTCGTATTGGAGCTTGCGTTGATCATGTCCTTCATCGAGTTGAGCGGATGCCCGGAAATGTACAGCCCCAGCATCTCCTTTTCCATCTTCAGGAGCTCGTCGGGATTGAACTCGGCGCCGTCGTCCTCCGCGCCGCCGGCATCAAAAGCGGTCTTTTTCTGCACGGCAAAAAGCGCTTCCTGTCCGTTGCTGGCCTCCCTCTGCATCGCCGATGCCCTGTCCATCGTGCATTCAAGACGGCGCAGAAGTACTGCGCGCTTGCCCAGTGAATCAAAGGCCCCGCTCTTGATCAGGCTTTCGATCACGCGCTTGTTGACGCTCCTCAGGTCCACCCTTTCGCAGAAATTCAGCAGGGAAGCGAACCTGCCGTTCTTCTTCCTTTCGGAAACGATATTGTCTACGGCGCCCACCCCCACGTTCTTCACCACCACCAGGCCGAACCTTATGGAGTCACCCACGACGGTAAAATCCCTCAGACTTTCGTTTATGTCGGGCGGAAGCACCGGCACTTTCATCCTCTGGCACTCGGCGATGTACGCGCTCACCTTGTCGGAGTCGCCCGTGACCGATGTCAGGAGGGCCGCCATGAACTCCACCGGGTAATTCGCCTTCAGGTAGGCCGTCTGGTAAGAGATGATCGCGTATGAGGCCGAATGGCTCTTGTTAAAGCCGTAGCCGGCGAACTTCGCGCACAGGTTGAAAAGGTGGGTCGCTTTGTTCTCGGAATAACCCTTCGCCACAGCGCCCTTGATGAAATGCTCCCTCTGCTCATGCATCTCCTTGACCTTCTTCTTGCCCATCGCGCTCCTCAGGACATCGGCCTGGGCAAGGGAGAAGCCGGCTATCCTGTTGGCTATGGCCATGACCTGTTCCTGATAAAGGATGACGCCGTGCGTTTCTCTCAATATCGGCTCGAGCTCCGGCAATTCATATTTGACCTCCACGGCGCCGTGCTTTCTTTTGACAAAATCCTCGACCATGCCGCTCTCAATGGGACCCGGCCTGTAGAGCGCGAGCAGCGCGATTATCTCTTCGAACTGCGTCTGCTTGAGGTCCTTGATGAGGGCCCGCATGCCGCGCGACTCGAGCTGGAATATCCCCAGCGTGTCCCCGTTGCAAAGAAGTTTGTATGTCGAGATATCGTCAAAAGACAGCTCCCTCACGTTAACATCAAACCCTTTTGTATGCTTGATGATCTGGCAAGACCTCGCGATCATCGTCAGGTTCCGCAGTCCCAGGAAGTCCATCTTGAGCAGGCCTATCGCAGCAAGATCTTCCATGGGGTACTGCGTCATAACCTGCGTGTCGTTGACGATCTGGACCGGAACGGAATCGGTGAGCGGCTCTTTTGATATCACGACGCCTGCCGCGTGCATGGATGCGTGCCTCACAAGGCCTTCTATCCTTTTAGCGTCGTCAATGAGCGACTTGACGTTCTGGTCCTTTTCATAAGCCGTCTTCAATTCCTTGTTCGATTCAAGCGCGAGGTCAATGGTCATATCAGGCGTCGCAGGCACCATTTTCGCTATCCTGTCGACTTCCGTGAGGGGGACCTGCTTCACGCGGCCCACGTCCCTTATCGCGGCCCTCGCCGCCATCGTCCCGAAGGTGATGATCTGTGCTACATGGTCGGCGCCGTATTTCTTTGACACGTAATCGATGACCTCTCCTCTTCTCTCAATGCAGAAGTCTATGTCGATGTCAGGCATGGAGATGCGCTCGGGATTGAGGAACCTTTCGAACAGGAGACCGTATTTCATGGGGTCGATGCTGGTGATCCCCGCCGAATACGAAACAATGCTTCCCGCAGCTGAGCCCCTTCCCGGCCCCACCTCGATGCCGGACTTCCTGGCATGGTCGATGAAATCCTGCACGATGAGGAAGTACGAGGCGAAGCCCGTCTTGTTGATGATATCAAGCTCGTATTTTATCCTCTGCTTGATCTCGGGGGGGATGACCGTCCTCTCGCCGCCGCTCTCGTCCTTCACCTTTACCCCGTACCTTTTCTCCACCCCTTCGAGCGCGAGCTTTTCAAGGTATGTGAAAGGCGTCTCCCCCTTCGGGACCGGAAAATCG
Source organism: uncultured bacterium (assembly GCA_964611075.1). GTDB lineage: Bacteria > Margulisbacteria > WOR-1 > CAVSGV01 > CAVSGV01 > CAZSXD01. Next base: position 867 of record CAZSXD010000066.1, on the reverse strand, counting down.
GGCATCTGGACCTTTCCCGTCTCTATGGCGACATCGCATTTTTCAAGTATCTCGATCGTGTTCGAGAGCGCCTCTTTGTTGTGCCCGAAATGCTTTTCCATGTCGGAGTATGATTTGACGTAGAACTCTTCCGTCTCGAACTTCATCCGGTCCTTATCGTCAATGAAAGCTCCCGTCTGGATACAGAGGACGATGTCCTGGATCCTCGCGTCGTCTGCGTTCGTGTAATGCGAATCGTTCGTCGCGACAACTTTTATGCCGAGCTCTTTGCTCAATTTTTCGACCGCTTCATTTATGGTCTTCTGATCCTCAAGTCCGTGGTACATCATCTCCAGATAATAATCCTCGCCGAAGAGCTCACGGTAGTGATCCGCCAGCTCCTTCGCTTTCTTCTCCTCCTTCGCGAGTATCAGGCCGGCAAGCTCGCCTTTTGCGCAGCCGGACAGCACGACAAGCCCTTCCCTGTACCTCTCGAGGAGCTCCTTGTCTATCCTCGGTCTTGAATAGAACCCCTCGGTGTGGCCGAGCGATACGAGCTTGACCAGATTCCTGTACCCCTTTTCGTTCTTTGCAAGCAGTGTTATATGGAAAGGGGACCTGTCCGCGGCAGAGGACTTGACGAACCTTCCGTTGGGCGCCATGTAAGCCTCGCACCCGATCACCGGCTTCAATCCCTTTTCTTTCATGCCGAGGTAGAATTTTATGACGGCATACATGTTGCCGTGGTCGGTTATCGCCATCCCCGGCATGCCCAGCTCATGAGCTCGTTTTACCAGGTCCTCTATGCGGCTTGCGCCGTCAAGCAGGCTGTACTCGGAGTGGACGTGCAGATGCACGAAATCATGATGGCTTTTCATATATTCTCGG
>CAZSXD010000065.1:0-6098 GCA_964611075.1 uncultured bacterium | reverse complement strand
CCTTACCAGCTTGAAACCCGCGGCGGCTATATCCCCAAAAGCCTTCCTCCAGTAGTCCTTGGGCCACTGGTCGGGGTAGAACGTAACTCCAATAAAAAGCATAACAGGGGGGATTATATTACTTTTATGAGAGGCTTACAAGATGGAACGTGCCTCTCCAGGGCAGCGGTTCCTTCCCAAATGAGGGGTTTCAAGCCTCCCAAAAATTGAGTTATTTCTGAAATTTTTCGACAATAACAACGATAAATAAATGTACAGTGAATCTATATTTAATGGGAGGCGATCCGAAATGAGCAACGGCAATGATTCTGATTTGGCAGTGCAACCGAAGTTAACCGCAACGCCGGTGAGGCCAGTACCGACCCACACAGTTTCAGCAAAAAGGGGAGAAAAGGTCAATATCAAACCCGGAGACCCTATACCATGCGGCGCCGACATTTTAGCAAATCCGCAATTATGGTCCTATTTGGCAAAGGACATAGAAAATAAGGCAAAAGTTGTTACTCAACTTCGAAAGGATGCAGAAAAACTGGAAAGGATGCTCGATATCGCAATCCCGGCACCTACAGGCAAGGAAGCTAACAGCTATGAGATCGAGTGTGCAAGGTATGAATTGCGCGAAAAATATGCGATCCATAAGATCTATGACAGGATAGTTATGCTGGAAAGTTCCATGAATAATGAGCGGGTAGTGAACAAGTTCGTTTCGGGGCTGACACCAAAAGAAAGAGAAGAGCTCGCCAAGATAGCATTAGATAAGAACTATAAGGTCAAGGACCCAAAGGTGCGACAAAGCCTGTACTCCAGCATGATCGTATTTGAAATAGGCGTAAGATCAGGTTTATATTAAAATAATTGAAAGGGTCATTATAACGCCAGACATTAGATCAGGTTCACGCTTATCTTCTTAACCTTCCGTTCCCTTATAAGCTTTGAATAGGGCTCAGAAACTGATGGGCCTTTGACCTCCACCGGTTTGCCGTCAACCTCGAAGCAATAACTTTCGGCCTTTGCATTGAAAGCATCACCTTTGCCTTTTTTGATATATTCCACGTCGATCTCGCTGAAAAGCCTGAACCTCAGTTTTCCGCCCTGGAACAGCCATTTCGGCAGTATCGGCGAGAGCTTGAAGATCAGCTTACCGTTCTTGTCCAGCGTGAATATCCGCTTGCCGGTCATCATTATCAGCCACATGTCGATGAACTCCGCGGTGGCGCCGGAAAGACGGGCGACGAAACCCCTTCCGTGGAACTCCCTGTCAGGGTATGCGCTGCTCGATATGAAGGATGAATTTTCAAGGATGCTCCTTTTATACACTTTCGGGTCCATGAACGGGACAAGGACGTCTTTTAAGTCCGAGAAGAACTCATCGTAAAGCCCTGCCTTAAGAAGCTCGAGCATGTATTTGTATTCCATGTGAAGCCATACCGACTCATTCTCAAGCCATCCCGGCAGGAAGACCTTTGCCCTTCCTATCTCGATCGTGGCGTCGTCAAGAGGGGCGTTGACCTTGTACATCTTAAGCTTTGAGTCATACAGTTTGCTGTTCTTCACGAGCGAATAGATATTTTTATCCTTCTCCACTTTAAGCGCGTGGACGAAGCCCTCCAGGAAAAATGGCAGCGGCTTCTGCTCGAACTTTTTCACTTTTACGCTGGGGCTCAGGGTCTCATATTCCACGGCTTCATTTATGAAATAGGTGTAATAGTTGCCGTATTTTTCTTGCACCTTCTTCACAGCACGATCGCATTTTTTAATGACGTTCAAAAGGAAAGTTGAGATGTACGGATGATCCACCTCGGCCTCTTCGCCGCCGATGCCGAGCCGCGTTTTAGCCCGAAAGCTTTCCTTTAGCGTGTTTGAAGCGTCCCAATATTCAAAACCTTCGCCCGGAATTTGGCCAAGCCCGTCGATGAACTCCTTGAGTTCGACCGGTATCGAGGCTTTTGAAGAAGCATCAGTGCGCGCAAGAACGAATTCGCAAAACCTCTTCAGCTCCAGCGTTTCCGAAAGCGATGAGCCGAAAAGCGCCGGCAATCCGTTGAGCGCGTCGTACCAGTCGGGCTTGTCGGCCTCCATCTCGATGCCTATGCCTTCCGCATCGAATGACGCGGCCTTGTTGGCGGCGATGCACAGCATCTTGGTGATCAGCGTCGTATAATAGATATCGCCTTTTCCGCTGTCCGTCCTCACAATGTTCCTGTTCGCGGCCCTTCCCGCGATCAGCGACCTCTTCTCGGGATCGGCCTTGACGCTCCTGAGCTGACGCACGGACGCGTCCTTTTTCACGTGCCTGCATGTCCTCTCCACCACCACATTCTCGTTGTCGTAGAACGTGAACGATCTTTCGTTCAGGAGCAGGTCCTTCATCCTTTCGGGAAAAACGCATTCGAAGCTCTCCAGGAGGTCGATGTTGTAAAAGAAATGGTCCGTCCAGAATCCGTCGCCGTGCGCGGCGTCATCCAGCCGGGCGGAGCTGAGGATGAGGTCCGCCGCGAAAGCTTCGCGCGGGCCCGTGAACCTGGCCCCCGACTCCTCAAGGTCCTTTATGAGGGAGCCGAGGATGAAAGGCTTTTGAAGGCTTTCAGCCGCCCTTTTGGGCGCGTTCCTGAGATGCTTTTTGATGATGTCGTCGGCCTTCGCCTTGTTGTCGACGCAGTAACGGCTTCCGAGCACCACCAGCGGGTTGAAACCATCAAGCTGGATGAGGTTGAAGAACGTCATTATGTTGGATGCCGCAACAGTCGGATCGAAGAAAACATCGTTCCTCCTGTTCTGGTCCATGTCGCGGTAGTTGCCGGAACCCTGCGAAAAATAGCTCGGCATGACCTTGAAGTCGTTGTAGTCGCGCTCCATGTCGCCGTGCTTCCTGTAATACACGTAGAAAGGCCTTCCGCCTATGTCGATGGCAAGCCCCCCGCGCATCACGTTGTCCAGGTAGGACTGCCGGCTGTAGAGATCGAAGCTGTTTGAGGAGCTTGCCGTGTGCATCGCAGAGGTCATGTCCTTGATCAGCTGTTCGTTCTCCGCGCGTTTCTCCGCGATGATGCCGTTGTCAAGCACCCTGTTCCTCAGGACGTTGAGAGCGTCAACGCTTTCTATGTTCCCGATGACGGAGATGAGCTCGATCTCCTCTTCCTTGCCGAGCTGGACGCTGAGGTGCGAAAAAGCCGCCGGTATGAATCCGTCGGTCACCTCGTTCTTCGGGGGAGAGAACCGCTCAGCACAATTGAACGCGTCGGGCGACTCGAGCGAGGACATGTGGCCGAAGACGCTTTTCGGGTTCACCATCACTTTCACAGGCAGTTTGCTGCTGGATTTCGACGCGAAGGAGAGGTAGAAGTTGCCTCTCTGGTTAAGCTTCGTTTCCGGCGCGTCGGATGGGACGACCTTCAGCCGGAAGAACGGGGCGTTCCTTTCCAGGTTCTCCACCATGCACCACGCCTCAATGGTCTGGCTCATGTTCTTGAGGAGCATGTGGGCGAAGCCGTTGGGAACGATGGACGGCATTCCGTCTATCAGTTCGATCGCAGCCTTCTTTTTTGAAGTGTTCTTTACCGTAAGCGTCCTGACAAGAGCGGGGAAGTTCTCGTTCGGCATGGTGAAATAATTGACGGACACCTTAAGCTTGAGGTCGCTGTTCACTTCCTCGATGGTCAGGTCGTGGGGGTTGATCCGCATCCTGTTCGGCTGGCCCGAAGACTCCCTGAACGGTTCGTAAGGCTTGCCGTTGACCTTAATGAATGTGCGGAAGCCGTTAAGGGAGACGTTCTTGTAGGCCTTGTTTGCGGGATGGAACTCCATTATAGAGCCGTCCTTGTCGTGGATGCCGAAGGACGTGATGCACTGCCCGCGGTTGCAGTAAAAGACCCACATTGGAATGCCCAGAGGCCCTGCTATTCCGGGGAAGAAGCTCGAGAAGGTCGGAGCCAGGTTGTAGTTCTCGATGACGAATTCGCCGCTTTTTGATATATGGTATTTTACGGCGGCCATTTTATTCCACCGTGACTGATTTTGCTAAATTTCGAGGCTGGTCCACGTGGCAGCCGCGCTTGACCGCGATATAGTAGGCCAGAAGCTGGAGAGGCACTACGGCGAGGATAGGCGACAGGGATTCGGTCGTGTGGGGGATATAGACGATCTCATCGGCCTTTTCCGCGATCTCCTTGTCGCCTTCCACCGCGATGGCTATCACCTGGCCGCCGCGTGCTTTGACCTCCTCGATGTTCCCCAGTATCTTCTCGTAGCGCCTGCCTCTCAGCGCCAGGACCACGACAGGCATGTTCTTGTCGATGAGCGCGATCGGTCCGTGCTTCATTTCGGCGGCGGAATAGCCTTCGGCGTGAATGTAAGAGACTTCCTTGAGCTTGAGCGCGCCTTCGAGCGCTATCGGGAAGCCCTTGCCCCGTCCAAGGTACAGAGCATTTGTGGTCTTATAGAGCTTTTCACTCAGCTGCTCGATCTTTTCCTCCTGAGAAAGAAGGAGCTCGACCTTCTGAGGGATCTCCGACAGGTCCCTTATCATTTTTTCGACGTCGGCATGCGAGATCTCTCCCCTGATGTTCGCCAGGTATATCGAGAAAAGATATATCATGGCAAGCTGTGTAGTGAAAGCTTTTGTGGAAGCGACCCCTATTTCCGGTCCGGCGTAGGTGTACAGGACGCCGTCCGATTCCCTGGCTATCGTGCTTCCCTCCACATTGCATATGCCCAGCACTTTTGCGCCGCGGGACTTCGCCTCCCATATCGCGCCGATGGTATCGGCGGTCTCTCCCGACTGTGAGATGGCGATCACAAGGGTCCTCTCGTCAACGATGGGATGCCTGTACCTGAACTCGGCGGCATATTCCACTTCGCAGGGGATCTTCACGAACTGCTCGATCAGGTATTCGCCTATCAGGCCGGCGTGCCAGCTTGTGCCGCAGGCGGTGAAGACCACGCGGTTTATGTCCCTGAATATGGACTCATCGAGAGTAAGCTCATCAAAGTGGATCTTCCCGTCGCTTATACGGTCCGATACCGTATCGCGCAGGGCCCTCGGCTGCTCATGTATCTCCTTCAGCATGAAATGGGCGTATCCGCCCTTTTCCGCCGATATGGGGTCCCAGGAAACCAGGGTGACATCTTTCTTGACAGGACTGCCGGCCATGTCCGTCACTTTCGCCCCGCTTTTCGTGACGACGGCCATTTCATTGTCGGCCATTATGATTATCTTGCCGGTGAACTTGATCAGGGCGGGGATATCGGAGGCCACATAGGTCTCGTCCTCGCCCAGGCCTACTTTAAGCGGGCTGCCGCGCCTTGCGACGATGATCCGGTCTGGCTCTTTCTTCGAAATGACCGCGACCGCAAAAGACCCTTCCAGGGCTTTGAGGCTTTTCCTCACGGCATCCTCAAGGCTGCCGGAGTAATTCTTTTCGATCAGGTGAACGATGACCTCCGTGTCTGTTGTCGACTTGAACTTGTGGCCTTCATCCGAAAGTTCGCGCCTCAGCGAGAGATAGTTCTCGATGATGCCGTTATGGACGACCGCTATTTCTTCTTTACAGTCGGTGTGCGGATGGCTGTTCTCGTCGGAGGGGCGGCCGTGGGTCGCCCATCTGGTGTGGGCTATGCCGATGTGGGCATGAACGGGAGCGCTTTCTTTGATGAGCTTTTCCAGCTCGCCGATCTTGCCGGCGCATTTCTTTACCTTAAGCTCTTTCTTCTCTATCGCGGCGAAGCCGGCGGAGTCGTATCCCCTGTACTCAAGCTTTTTCAGTCCTTCTATAAGAAGGGAAATACATTCCTTGTCGCCGACATATCCGAAGATCCCGCACATCTACTGTTTCAATACCCCGTCTATCTCTGACTTGCCGAGATCAAGCTGCTTCTTTATCTCGCTCGCCTTGAAGCCGTTGTCGAACGTGCTTGTAACATACTCCCACATTATCCCGAACCTTCTTGTGAGGACCGGTTCAAGCAGGCCCCATGCCGGTATGCACGGATAGGTACTTCCGTAAAGAACGGCTTCCTTAAAGACCCTCCTGCTTGGGTCCGCGGCGAAGAACGGGCCATTGAAAGCACCACGCCGGGCAGGCAGGAAGCCGCTCAGCTTC
>CAZSXD010000064.1:0-6398 GCA_964611075.1 uncultured bacterium | reverse complement strand
ACAAGGCTTCCGCCGCCCTGGGCCACCAGCCTGATCTTGTAGATGACCTGAAGGATCTTTTCCTCGTTGATGACGGTCTTCTTGGTCAAAGGTATCTTGAACCCCTCAAGTATCATCGACTCAAGTGTATCAAGCAGTCCCAGTATTTCCATAAGAAGACCTCCTTTTAACTAATTTATCGCTGACAGCCTTCGGGACAAGCCCGGCAAGGCTTCCCCCGAAATGCGACAGCTGCTTCACAAGGCTTGAGCTCAGGTAGGAGTATTTGTAGTCGGTCATGATGAACACGGTCTCGATCTCAGGGCACATCCTTAAATTGGTCAACGCCATCTGGAACTCATAATCGAAATCGGAAACCGCCCTTAAGCCCCTCACGATCGCATGCGCTTTCTTTTTCCTGGCATAGCTGACAAGCAGGCCGTCAAAGCTCTCTACCTTCGCTTTTTTGACGTGACGGACCGCCGCCTTGAGCATCTCCACCCTTTCTTCCAGCTCAAAAAGAGTCTCCTTCTCGGGATTCACGATGACTGCGACATGGACCTTGTCGAATATCTTGGCCGCACGCTCGACGATGTCGATGTGGCCGTTGGTGACCGGGTCGAAACTTCCGGGATATACCGCTATTTTCATTCATTGTCTCCAAAAGAATATAAGCTCAATACCGTATCTCCATATCTCGCATCCCTGGACTTTTTCAGGCTCCCGTAACTCTCCGGCATCTTCTGGCGGACGCTGTGCTCGGCCACAATGACACCGTTCTCCTCCACGACCGATATTTCCGCCAGCTTCTTCAGTGTCTCTTCCAGCACCGGATCACCGTAAGGCGCGCCGATGAATATGATATCGAACTTCCCGCCGTCCCTGCCGATCACGCTCAAAGCCCTGATGACATCAAGGCAGAAGACTTCCGAACGGTCGGAAAAGCCCGTTATCTCAAGGTTCTCCCTGAGCGTCTGAACGACCTTCCGGTCATTTTCAACGAAGAACGCGAGCGAAGCGCCCCTTGAGAGGGCCTCTATCCCCACAGAACCGGTCCCGGCAAAAAGATCGAGGAACTTGCCACCCGCGACACGGCTCACAAGGATATTGAAAAGTGCTTCCTTGACCCGGCCTGTCAGGGGCTTGAGCCTTTTCCCTTTCGGGAGCCTGGGAAATTTAAGCTCTTTTCCCTTTGCGCTTCCGGCTATTACCCTCACTCGAGCCTCCCTTCCGTTAACCTTGATCCGAAATTCGAAAGAGAAAACCCTCTATCGAGGAGCAGTAAAGCCGCCTCTCTCGCTTCCCTTATGGTACTCTCGTCATTTATTATATCAGCCACGCGAAAATTTGGCAAACCTGACTGTGCGCGGCCGAAGAACTCTCCGGGACCGCGGAGCTTGAGGTCCACTTCGGCTATCTCGAAACCGTTGGAGGTCCGAAGCATCGCTTCCATCCTCGCCCTCTGGGTCTCGCTTTCCGGCTCGCCGACCATGAAGCAATAAGACTGCTTCTCGCCTCTGCCGATCCTTCCCCGAAGCTGATGCAGCTGCGACAGCCCGAACCTTTCGGCATGTTCGATAACCATGATCGTCGAATTGGGAACATCTATCCCGACTTCGATGACCGTGGTCGAAACCAGAATATTGATCTTTCCCTTCACGAAAGCGGACATCGCCTTATCCTTTTTATCCCCTTTGAGCCTGCCATGGATGAGCCCGACCTTGAATTCCCGGAAGATCTTCTTAAGGGTTTTTACCTCGTCCTCGGCAGCTTTAAGATCGAGTTTCTCGGATTCCTCGACAAGCGGGCATACCACGTAAACCTGACGCCCCTCCTTAACTTGGGCACGGATAAATTCATAAAGCTTTTTCCTTTCCTTTTCCTGGACGAACCTTGTGATCACCTTTGTCCTTCCCGGCGGCAGCTCGTCGATCACTGACCGGTCAAGGTCGCCGTAGAGCGTCAAGGCCAGCGTCCTCGGGATGGGTGTTGCGGTCATCACAAGCAGATCAAGATTTCTGCCCTTTTCGCGGAGCTTGAACCTCTGCTCGACGCCGAACCTGTGCTGCTCGTCGATGACGACAAGGCCAAGCCTGCCGAACCTGACGTTCTCTTCGATCAAGGCGTGCGTGCCGACGATGATCAACGGCTTGCCGCTTGCGAGTTTATCGAAAATTTCCGACCTTCCTTCCTTTTCGGAGCCGGTCAGGATCAGAACTTCCATGTCGAGGCCTTTGACAAAAGTCGAAATTTTGGCGAAATGCTGATTGGCAAGGATCTCGGTCGGGGCCATCAGGACGGCTTGATAGCCGTTCTGGACCGCGATGAGCATCGCGTAAAGCGCAACGACGGTCTTTCCGCTACCCACATCGCCCTGAAGGAGCCGGTTCATGACGTGCTCATCGCCCATGTCGGCCTTTATCTCGTTCAAAACTTTTTCCTGCGCATCCGTGAACTTGAACGGAAGGCTTCGAAGGAATTTTTCCGTCAATCCGCCGTCGACTGCGAACTTTATCCCCTTTTCCTTTTCGATGGACTTGCGATTCCTTAAAATGCTCATCTGGAAGAGAAGAAGCTCGTCGAAGGCAAGTCTGTGCCTCGCGGCTTCGGTCTCCTCAGGTTTCGAAGGGAAATGGAGCTTGCTGATCGAGCTTTTAAGCTCCGGGAGGCTGAATTTGTCCTTTATGTACTGCGGAAGCGGGTCCCTTACATTATCTATAGCTTTCTCAAGGACTGACTTGATCAATTTCCTCAAAGTTTTTTGATAGAGACCCTCCGTCAGGCCATATATGGGGACGATCAGGTCGTTCCTGTTCGAATCGGTAATGACCTCGTAAGACCTCGGCACGAACACTATCTGGCCGAGGTACGGATTGCGCTCAAGTCTCCCGTTGAGGTAAAGCTCCGTCCCGGGTTTCAAAGCGGTCAAGAGGAAGGGCTGGTTGAACCAGACTGCCGTGACCTCGCCTGATGCGTCCCTTATCAAGCCCTTGACTATCTGGAAGTTGCGGCGGGTCCGGCCAAGACTGAGCCTTACGACCGAGGCTTTGATGATCGAACCCATGCCAAGTTCAAGCTTTGACAAAGGGACGGGACTGCGCCGGTCTTCATACTCGCGGGGGAAGTAATAGATAAGGTCATTAACGGTCTTTATGCCGAGTTTTGCAAGTATTTCAGCTAATTTCGGCCCGACGCCCTTCTGGTAGCGTATCTCGGTGGAGAGCATGGGGTATATTTTAGCATGACGCGCTGTCAATAAAAACAAAAAGGAAGTTTTTTGATATAATGGGGCTGTGAATAACCTGCCTTCATTCATCAACAGGAGAACGGTCGCCGTATCCCTGATCGTCCTGCTGATCATCAGCTTTGCGCCGTCCGGCCTCATTTTCAGCCCCCTTAGGGGCAATGAACTCGACGGCTCATGGCAGTACGCTATATCCAGGACCAAGCACCTGTCCCCGCCCATGATCTTCGGAAAGGATATCGCTTTCACCTTCGGCCCTCTCGGGTTCCTGCTCGCGGGTCCGGTCCTGCCGGATGAGAAATTCTCGCCGACACACGCCTTCTCCTATTCGATGAACCTGCTCCTCATCCTTGCCATGCTCTTCATCTTCATCAACATGGCGATCAAGGCCGGGAACCCTATTTTCTGGCTCCTGACAATGCTGGCACTGCCTTACCCTTTACTGTTCTTCCGGTCTGCCACCGCATGGAGCGGCCTTGCCACCCTGCTTGCTATGGCCGCCGTCAGCGAAGGTTCGAGCAACACCGCAAGGAAGACCTGCCTCGCCCTTCTGGCATTTTTGGGGCCGTTCGCATTGATGGTCAGATACCCCCTGGGCCTTCTATTTTTCCTGATGTTGGGCCTCGCATTGCTTGCCAATCTGCATGATCAGGATGGCCGCGGTTTCCTCCTTGGCCTTGCCGCATTCAGCACGGCCGGCATCGTCATTCTTTGGAAAATATTCTCGGGAGGCGGCATTGCTTCGCTGATCACGTATCTGGTCATTGGAGCACAGATAAGTTCAAGATATTGTGAATACATGATGAGCAATAAAGCCCTGCTCGTGGCGGGCGCTCTCTGGTTCTACGCCGTTCCTTTAATGATCATCGTGACAAACACGATCCTTGGTAGAAAGCTTGGCAACAACTGGATAGCTGCGATACTCGCGGTAAGCTCTTTCATGCTGTTCAAGGAAGGATTTGTCAGAGCTGATGCTCATATACTTACCTTCTTTCCGGGCCAGTGGTACATTCTTTTAGGCATCACATCCCTCCTTCACTTGCCCGCAAAACGATCGTTCTTCTCCGCCCTGCTTGTATCTCTTGTCGTGATGTGGCTCATATGCTATCAGGCCGTCCTGTCAGAAGGAAAGATCAAAACAATGTTCATCCCCAGGGATGATATCATTCAAAACATCAAAGAATTGCCGGCATCGCTGAATCCGTCCAGCAGTTTCAATTCCGCCGCCGCAATGTCCTCAGATAAGTTTAATGGACTGAAACAGCAATATTATGGTCTTTTTAAAAAACTCGACGCCTGCTGCACGCCGAACAAAACAATTACATTCCTCCCGTGGGAACTTCTGTTCGCCGAACTGGTCAAAGCGAAATGGCGCCCCCTCCCCACCCTTCAACTGTACCATTCTGAGCAGGTGCCTTCGTACATGGATCTGGATCGGGAGCTTTTTTCGGGTAGTTCGCCAGTGGATATCATCGTCCTGGGGACCAAGTCCCTGGACGGACGTTCTTCTGTCGCTGAGCTGTCGCACATATTAAAAGAGGTGGTCGAAGGATACAGGGTATCTGACAAGTCAGATGGATATTTTATTTTAAAACGTCGAAACAGAAATGCGCCCCTGGTATTTACCCCGTATGTACAGGGTAAAGCATGCAATGACCCCTTGCTTTTTATTAAGGCTTTAAATGTCAAGAAGCATCCGTGGTTCGACGTTCAGAACATAATGTTCAAAGGCCCTCAATTCTCAATAGAGATCAGCCGTGGCAATAAGAAAGATAAATGGAGGGCCTATGCTTCCCAGCTGGAAGAAGGAGCGTTTTATAATATTCCCGGGACGGACCTGGAACAGGTGCTTTCAGGGGAACGGACCGGCAAATACGATAAAATATCCGTCCGGCTTGTGCCGGAGATCTTTGCGGGGATCTGCCTGAACAGTTCACCTGAATTTCTGATCATGACCTGCCATATCGCTCAAACAGAAAATTGATTTGGTCACACCATTATGATATACTCCCCGCATTATGAAAATCTGCTTTGTCTGCGGAAAAAAACCGAGCGTGGGCAATAAGGTCAGCCATTCGAACATGAAATCCAAAAGACTGTGGATGCCCAACGTCCAAAAAGTGAGGATACTCGTCGGAAAGAAGATCAAAAGGGTCTATGTCTGCACGAAGTGCCTGAAAGCGGGGAAAATAACTAAAGCCCTCTCTTGAACCGCTGCGTCGCTATCTCATCCAGGAACTTGATCTCCAGCTGCTTCATCATTTCCTTGTATTCATCCAGGCGGTGTTCCTTGTTCTTCTCGATGACCTTTCTGTCCTTCATGGATTCGATGAGCTTGGCCCTCTGATCCTCAAGCTTCTGCGAGGCGTCTATCACCTTTTCTATCTGGTCGTCGATGTCCTTTTTGAGCACTCCCAGGTGGGCGTGGCGGCGAAGCACTTTTTCGAAATGCGAGATGGGGCCTTTCTTTATGATGCTCTTGAGCTCGCCCTCCTTCTCGCGCTTGTTCTCCTCCATCTGTTCTTCCCTCTGCTTTTCCGTGAGATACGCTTTCTGCTTCTCGGCGAACCTTTCCTTTTCCTTTTTCTCCTTGATCCCTCTCACCTTCAGGACGGTCTCAAGGTTATATTTGAATTTTCCCGGCTTCTGCTCCGCCATGATCCTCTCCTCTTACACCCCTAGCTCTTCTAATAGAAAATGCTCATGAGACGCTCGACGGTCTCCTCGTAATCGCACTGTTCGAAGGTGCCCTGCTTCAGGAACTCGTTGACCTCGTCTATCTTGCTTATGGCGTAGTCGATCTTCGGGTTGCTTCCCTTGACGTACGCCCCGATGTTGATGAGGTCCTCCGCCTCGGCGTACCTCGCGAGCACTTCGCGGAGCTTTGCGGCCGACTCCTTGTGCTCGTCCGACACGAGGTTGATCATCAGCCTGCTCACGCTGTGCGGGACGTCGATGGCGGGATAGTGGTTCTTGGCCGCGAGGTCCCTTGTAAGGACTATGTGGCCGTCCAGGATAGACCGCGATTGATCGGCGATAGGTTCGTTGAAATCGTCGCCTTCCACGAGTATCGTGTAGAACGCGGTGATCGACCCGACTTCTGCCGTCCCCGACCTCTCCATCAATTTCGGGAGAAGAGCGAAAACCGAAGGGGTGTACCCTCTTGTAGTCGGAG
>CAZSXD010000063.1:0-6499 GCA_964611075.1 uncultured bacterium | reverse complement strand
TGCTCGACAGGAACGGCCTGAGGCCGGCGCGCTACATCGTGACGAAAAAGGGGCTTGTGGTAATGGCCTCCGAAGTCGGGGTCCTCGATATTCCCCCGAAGGACATTTCATTGAGCGGGCGGCTCGAACCCGGGAGGATGTTCTACATAGACACGGACGAAGGCCGGATAATCAACGACGAAGAGATCAAGAAAAGGGTATCCGCATCGAGTCCTTATGGGAAATGGGCAGACGAGGGCATCATTGAGCTCTCCGATATTCCGCGTGTGAGCTCGCTTGAAGATAAGATCGAAGAGCTTCCCACACTTCTCAAATGTTTTGATTACACGCGGGAGGACATGAAGTTCATCCTCAAGCCCATGGCCGAGAAAGGAAAGGAGCCCGTGGGGTCGATGGGCAACGATACGCCCCATGCGGTCCTCTCATCCAGGCCGCAGCTCCTGTTCTCCTATTTCAAGCAGCTTTTTGCTCAGGTCACCAATCCGCCGATAGACCCGATAAGGGAAGAGCTGGTCATGAGCATGGAAAGCTACGTCGGCGCCCAGGGCGACCTGCTCAGCGAAGGGCCGAGGAACTGCAAAAAGCTGAGGATAAAGGATCCCGTGCTCCTGAACGGCGAGCTTGAAAAGATAAGGGCGATAAGGAAAGAAGGGTTCAGAACAAGGACGATATCCACGCTTTTCAGGGCCGGAGGCGAGAGGGAGTTCCGCGACTGCCTTGAGAGGATCTGCCGCGAGGCCGAAACCGCCGTGAACGCGGGTTATTCGATCATCATTCTGAGCGACAGGGGAGTGGGGGCTGATAAAATGGCCCTGCCTTCCCTTCTTGCGGCCGGGGCCGTCCATCATCATCTTATCAGGAACTCGCTGCGCACAAAGGTGGGCCTCATGATCGAGACGGGCGAAGCCAGGGAGGTCCATCATTTCGCCCTGCTTTTCGGGTACGGCGTCGACGCCGTAAACCCCTACCTGGCATATGAGGCGGTCACCCGCATCTCGCTGGAAGGCGACATATCGCTGGACCCGCGGACTGCAGTGGAAAATTACAGAAAAGCCGTGATCACGGGCATCGAGAAGATAATGTCAAAGATGGGGATATCCACGCTCAATAGCTACCGCGGCGCCCAGATATTCGAGGCGCTCGGCCTTGAGGATGGCTTCGTCGCAAAGTACTTTGAAGGCACGCCTTCCAGGATAGGAGGAGCGGGGATCGCCGAGATATCAAGGGAAACGCTGATGCGGCACGGGAAAGCTTATGATGACAGGGCGTTGAACGACCTTAACCTCTCGACCGGCGGCATTTATCAGTGGAAGAGGGACGGTGAGTTCCACCTGTGGAATCCCGAAAGCATCTCGGCTCTCCAGGATGCCGTGAGGAATAACGATCGCAAAAGGTTCAAGGAGTTCTCAAGGCTGATAGATGACCAGTCAAGGAATGCGACGACCCTGCGCGGCCTCCTTGAGATCGACAAAAAGAAGGCTAAGCCGGTGCCGATAGGGGAAGTCGAGCCGGCAAGCTCGATATTGAAGCGGTTCGCGGTGGGCGCAATGAGCTTCGGGTCCATCAGCGGGCCGGCGCACGAGACGATAGCCATCGCAATGAACAGGATAGGCGGGAAGTCGAATACCGGCGAGGGAGGCGAGGACCTGGCAAGGTTCAAGGATGAAAGAAGGAGCGCCGTCAAGCAAGTCGCGTCAGGCCGCTTCGGCGTGACCACGAATTACCTGGTGAACGCCGATGAACTGCAGATAAAAATAGCCCAGGGGGCGAAGCCGGGGGAGGGAGGGCAGCTCCCCGGCCATAAGGTGAGCGAGATCATCGCGAAGACAAGGTACACCACGCCGGGCGTGACACTTATATCGCCTCCGCCGCACCACGACATATATTCCATCGAGGACCTGGCACAGCTGATTTTCGACCTCAAGAACACGAATCCAAGAGCGAGGATTAGCGTCAAGCTCGTGTCGGAGGTCGGGGTCGGCACCGTTGCGGCCGGGGTGGCAAAAGGTCATGCTGACATGATATTGATCTCCGGCGGGGACGGAGGAACGGGCGCCTCACCCGTCAGCTCGATAAAACACGCGGGACTGCCCTGGGAGCTTGGGCTTGCGGAGACCCACCAGACGCTCATCCTCAACAACCTGAGGTCCAGGGTGAGGCTCCAGACCGACGGCCAGATGAGGACCGGCCGCGATGTCGCCATTGCCGCGATGCTGGGGGCCGAGGAATTCGGTTTCTGTTCAGCGGTGCTGGTAACGCTTGGTTGCGTCATGCTCCGCCACTGCCAGCTGAACAATTGCTCCGTGGGGGTCGCGACACAGGATGAAGAGCTCGCTAAAAGGTTCGCCGGAAAGCCGGAATACGTCATCAATTACTTCAATTTCGTTGCCCAGGAGCTCCGGGAGATAATGGCCGGCCTGGGCATCAGGACCTTTGACGAGCTTGTCGGAAGGAGCGATCTTCTTGCGGTCAACGAGGAGCTGAAGCCCTGGAAAGGGAAAAAGCTCGATTATTCGAAGGTTCTTTTCAGGCCGAAGACCCGCGGGAAAAGCGAAGGGCTCTGCACGGCGTCCCAGTCCCACGGCATCGACAAAGTGCTGGACAGGAAGCTGATCCAAACGGCGCAGCCGGCGCTCGAAAAAGGGAAGGCCGTTAGGAGCGAAATTTTCATCAATAATACCAACCGTGCAACAGGAGCCATGTTGAGCGGGGAAGTGTGCAGGCGGTTTGGAGAACCCGGCCTTTCCGATGGCACGATACACTTCAAGTTCCTCGGCGTGGCCGGCCAGAGCTTCGGAGCATGGCTTGCCAGAGGCATTACCTTTGAACTGGAAGGCATGGCTAACGACTATGTCGGGAAAGGCATGTCCGGCGGGAAGATCATCATATATCCAAGCAGGGAATCGGACCTTGCGGCGGACAGGAACGTCATCATCGGCAACACCACTTTCTACGGCGCCATCGCCGGGGAAGCGTATGTCAGGGGTGTCGCAGGGGAGAGGTTCTGCATAAGGAATTCAGGCCTCAATGCCGTTGTGGAAGGCGTGGGCGATCACGGCTGCGAATACATGACGGGCGGGTGTGTCGTGGTGCTCGGTGATACCGGCAGGAACTTCGCCGCCGGGATGTCTGGGGGTGTCGCTTATGTCTACGACAGGCACGGCGGCTTCGACGAAAAGTGCAACGCCAAGATGGTCGAGCTTGAGGACCTTTCAAGGAAGGATAAGGAGATCATCCTCTCGATGATCGCGAAACATCACGAGTACACGAAAAGCCCATTGGCCAAGGCGATAATCGACGATTTTGAAAAGGAATCAAGAAAGTTCGTTAAAGTCATGCCCACGGAGTACAAGAGGGTGCTCGCGGAGAGGAAGCTTGACGAGGAGTCCGACCTTGCGGAGGTCTCCGATGGGTGACAAAAAGGGATATCTCAAGTTCAAAAGGTCGCAATCCGTATACAGGCCGGCCTGTGAAAGAGTGAAAGATTATTTGAGCGTTTCGGTGCCCATGACCGACCCGGAATCGAAAGAGCAGGCTTCCAGGTGCATGGACTGCGGCACGCCTTTCTGCAATTTCGGCTGCCCCATTGGCAATTACATACCGGAGTGGAACGACTTTGTGTTCGGGAACGCCTGGGATAAAGCTTTCGACCTGCTCGATGCGACGAACAACCTGCCCGAGATAACAGGAAGGGTCTGTCCCGCGCCGTGCGAATTCGCCTGCGTCCTCGGCATCAATGATGATCCCGTGACGATAAGGGAAAATGAACTTTCGATAATCGAGCATGCTTTCAGAGAGGGCCGTATCAAACCGAGGCCTCCTTTGAAAAGGACGGGAAAGAAAGTGGCAGTCGTTGGCTCAGGGCCGGCGGGACTTTCAGCCGCGTCTCAACTTAACAGGGCGGGACATGATGTGGTGGTTTTCGAGAAGGACGATAAAATAGGCGGAATAATGAGATACGGTATACCCGACTTCAAGCTCGAGAAAAATATATTGGATAGACGCATAAAAATATGGGAAAATGAGGGCATAGAGTTCAGGACAAGCGAGCACGTTCAAAAGCTCCCCGCAGGATACAACGCGGTATGCCTTGCTGGCGGATCAAGAGTTCCGAGGGACCTTAAAATAGAGGGAAGGGAACTAAAAGGCATACATTTTGCGATGGAATATCTTACACAATCCAACAAAAGAACAGCAGGATACCATTTGCCGGAAAATGAACTGATCGATGCAAAAGGCAAAAAAGTAGTGGTGATCGGCGGGGGCGACACCGGTGCGGATTGCATAGGCACCGCGCTCAGGCAGGGTGCCTCGTGCGTCGTTCAGATCGAGATACTTCCCAGGCCTTCGGAAGCGCGACCCGCGGACCAGCCGTGGCCGAAATATCCTGTCATATTGAAGACATCCACGAGCCATGAGGAAGGATGCGAGCGACATTGGTGCGTAGTTACCAGGGAGTTCGCTGGCAGAAGCGGAACCGTTGAAAAGTTGATCTGCGAGAAAAGCGGAAAACCCTTTGAGATCGAAGCTGACCTTGTCATACTTGCCCTAGGTTTCCTTCATCACGAGCAGCTGCTCTCAAAGCAGTCCGGTCTTAAGCTTGACGAGAGAGGGAATATCAAGACGGACGATAATTTCATGACCTCAAAAAGAGGAGTTTTTGCCGCGGGGGATGCCCGACGCGGCCAGTCGCTGATAGTGTGGGCGATCAGTGAAGGCAGAGTTGCCGCACATAATATTGATGAATTCCTGATGCGGAAAGGCCATAAAATATGAAGAAAAGATCAGTCATGGTTCTTGGCGGAGGCCCAAACAGGATCGGGCAGGGGATCGAGTTCGATTACTGCTGTGTTCACGCTTCATATGCCCTGCGGGAGATGGGCTATGATTCCATAATGGTGAATTCGAACCCTGAAACGGTCTCAACTGATTATGATACTTCGGACAGGCTTTATTTTGAACCTCTCACCAGAGAAGATGTCCTGAACATCGTCGAGAAGGAAAAACCTGAAGGTGTCATCATACAGTTCGGGGGGCAAACTCCGCTCAATCTGGCCTTACCGCTTGAGAAGGCAGGAGTGAGGATCCTCGGCACTTCACCCCGGTCAGTGGACATAGCTGAAGACAGGGAACTGTTCAAAGAGTTGATCGATAAGCTCGGATTAAAGCAGCCGCCAAGCGGGGGAGCGGTCGAGTACGGCGGCGCCCTGAGGATCGCGCATGAAGTCGGATATCCTGTGCTCGTTAGACCTTCCTATGTTCTCGGCGGAAGGGCCATGGAAATAGTCTATGATGATGAAGACCTGGAAACGTATATGGAGAAAGCCGTTTGGGCTTCTCCGGAAAGACCCGTGCTTGTTGATAAATTCCTTGAGGATGCCATAGAAGTAGATGTTGATGCCATATCCGACGGCAAAAAAACATTGATATGCGGTGTCATGGAGCATATTGAAGAGGCGGGGATCCACTCGGGGGATTCTGCATGCTCGCTTCCTCCATATTCCTTGAGCAAAGAGACCATCAATGAGATCAGGCAGCAGACGTATGCGCTGGCAGGGGAATTGAACGTTATCGGCCTTATGAACGTTCAGTATGCGGTCAAGGCAGGCACGGTATATGTGCTTGAGGTGAATCCCAGAGCATCCAGGACCGTCCCTTTTGTGTCAAAAGCGACCGGTGTGGCCTGGGTCAACCTGGCCACGAAAGTCATAATGGGGAAAACCCTTGATGAGATCGGAGCGAAAGAGATCGTACCTTCGCACATTTCCGTGAAAGAGGCCGTATTCCCGTTTGTCAGGTTCCCGGGGGTCGATCCGGTACTCGGGCCGGAAATGAGATCAACGGGCGAAGTGATGGGTATCGACGAGACGTTCGGCATCGCTTTCATGAAAAGCCAGATAGCCGCCGGTCAGAACCTCCCGCTCAAAGGGGAGGTGTTCATTTCGGTCACGGATAAAGATAAAAGCTCTATCGTCACGATCGCCGGAAAGCTTCGTGATCTCGGTTTCGGCATCTTTGCAACGAAAGGCACCGCGGAAGTTTTAAGCCGCAGTAATATCCCTGCGAAAACGGTCAACAGGATAGGCGAAGGAAGGCCGGATGTAATGGACTTTATCAAGAACGGGCAAATTTCCCTGATAATAAATACACCGTCCGGGAAAAAACCAAAACAGGATGAAATATCAATAAGGGCGGGAGCTTACACGCACCTGATACCTCTCATAACCACGGTTTCCGGCGCCCATGCGGCGGTGGCGGGTATCGAAGCGGCAAAAAGGAAGGATTTTGACGTTAGACCGATCCAGGATTATAAGGCACGGACATCTGAAGGCGGTGACAAATGAAGGGCATCTTAGCTCTTGAGGACGGCACATGTTTTGAGGGCACTTCCTTTGGGGCGGAGGGGGAAAGGGCGGGGGAGATAGTTTTCAATACCAGCATGACGGGCTATCAGGAGATCCTTAACGATACGTCTTACCATGGCCAGATCGTCGCAATG
>CAZSXD010000062.1:0-6514 GCA_964611075.1 uncultured bacterium | reverse complement strand
TGATGACCTTTTTCAGCAGGGGTTCGGCGCCTTCTTCCTTGAAAGGCACGATCCCGCGGTTTATCTTGGCGAGAGTGAGCTTATTGACGTCGTAGATGCCTACCTTGAGGCCGGCGCTGGCAAAAACTATCGCCAGCGGCAGCCCCACATGTCCCCCGCCCCCCACAACGAGAAGATCGAGCTTCATATCCGCCTATGATACCAGATTTTCATCGACGAGGCTAGAGACCGAGCTCATGTAATGATCGAACGAAAGATCGCTTTTTGTCCTCCGCCTCGCCGCATCCCCTATCCCGGAAGCTTCCCGATCATCGTCAAGGAGCACCGATATTTTCGCTGCGAGAGCCATGTGGTCGGAAGGTCTGTATTTAAGGCCGTCAACACCGTCCCTGATTATCTCGCCGGGACCGCCGTGATCCGAGGCTATCACAGGTCTTCCCGAGGCCATGGCCTCCAAGAGGACAAGCGGACAGGGGTCGGGCTTTATGGATGGGATCACCAGCATTGATATCAGAGAGAGTATCTCCGGGATGTTCCCCCGCTTTCCGACGAACCTGAAATTTTCAGCGATGCCGAGAGCGCTCACGAGTTCATGCAGATACAGCTTGTATCCCTGCTCTCTCCGGTTCCCAAAGAGAACATCGCCCACAACAATGAACTGCACATCTTTTCTTTCGCCCAGTACATGCTCCGCCGCCCTTACAAAGTCCTCCACGCCTTTCCATTCCGCCACCTGTCCGATGAATGCAATGATCTTCTTCCCTTCCGCAACACCCAGTTCCCTCCTCAATTTGCCGGCATCCGGAATGACATCGAATTTCTTTGCGTCAACTCCGTTATATACGACCGAGATCTTTTTCGCCAGTGCGCTGTCAAGCTTAATGAACGGGCCGGCGACCGAGCTTGAAACGGCGATCATCCTGGCGACATATTTCCGCAGGAGGCCGGCTGATATTTTAAGCTCCATACCCGAAAGCACGCTGTGAAGGTGCCATATCACGGGTTTCCCTGCCCAGCTTGCCGCCAGTGTTCCCCATAAAAATGTCCTTGGGGCATTGGCATAAACCAGGTCGATATTGTTCTGTCTGATCAGGAAGAAAGTCCGTGGTATCAGAACGGGCGATCTCAAGAGATACAAGATAATATCGATAATGTTCTTTTTGCCTGTTGAATAATCCCCAACGGGCAGAATAAAGTGTTTTACTCCCAGTTTATCAAGTTCTTTCGCCAGTTCACCCTCCCCGGGTATCACCACGAAGGGGGTATACTTCGTCCTATCAAGGGCCGCAATAGTGTTCAGGAGGACCCTCTGTCCTCCGCTGATGTTGCTGAATTGTTCAAGGAACAGGATGGTCCTCATTGTTAAAGCGCCTCCGCGAAAAGGGCCTTTGCGAGACGGCGGAACCCTCTCCTGTATCCCGGATCGAACACCGCCAGCACGAGATATGCAAGGAACCTGGCAAAGTTCAGTATGAACCTCTGCCATAAGGGCATGCGGAGGTATTTGTCGTTGAAATATTTCTCGCTTCTCAAGAACTCGATGGCTTTTTCTGCGGACGGCAGCTTCTTGGTGCTGGCACCCCATTTATGGTAGACGATGCTGTCAGGGACCGTCAAAGTATCATGGCCTCTCGCGCGCAGCTTCTCGGCAACGATGAACTCCTCCCACCCCAGGAAGGTGGATTCATCGAACATGCCGATCTCCTTAAGAACCTCGCTCCTGAAGAACATGCAAGAGCCCGATATCGCGTAGACTTTCCGGATTTCCTTCCCGTCGCCCGAATGAAGGCTGACAAGGGGAAGCCTGGAGAAGACCGCTTTAAGGGGAGTGAAGAACATGAGCATAAAGAGAAGGCCCGGCCGCTTTGCTGTGGCGCTCCTCCAAAACCTTTTGCTTTCGTAATCCACGATCCTGGGCCCGAAAAGCACCGCTTTCTTCTCCCTTTCCGCGGCCTCTACCAGCTTTGTCAGGAAGGCGGGATCGACCGCCGTATCATTGTTGAGGACCATTACGAAGCGGACATCCGGATCGGAGAGGGCTCTTTTTATCCCCAGGTTATTGCCCCTCGCGTATCCGAGGTTCTTTCCTGTCTCAATGAACTCGAACCTGTCGCGTCCCGAGATCCATTCCCTGATCCTGCCGGGTGACCCGTCCGTCGAGCCGTTATCCACAACGATCACGCGGTAAGCTGGATAGTCGACCTTAAGTAGCGACTCCAGGCACTCTCTGGTGTCATCCCATCCGTTCCAGTTGAGGATTATTATCGCGGTTTTTAGCCTCGCATTCCGGTCCATCGCGGCGTTCATTATAGCACCTTCCTGAAGGCAAGCCTCGGCAGGACCCTGTAAATGAAATATGCTAGGATAAGCGCAACGAGCGTGTCCATGCTAAAACCGCCCTGGAAGAACCCGTAAATCGTGATGACGAACATAAGGCAATAGAACGCGATGCTTTCAAGGGGCGCGGAACTCTCTTTAAGACGCCTTGCGGCTTCAGACATGATCCCCATGAACACGCCGAAGAAAAGCGAAATGATGGCGGCGCCGGCGTAGCCGAAATTCAAGAAAGCCTCACCGAAATAGAATATCCTGAGTCCCCCGTGCGGCGAATCGCTTTCCATTCCCATAAGCCTTTTTGTGACATTGGCCGTGGTATAGTTCCTGCGAAGCTCCGACATGGACGGCGGAAGAGGCACAAGGGCTGCGAGGTAAGTCTTGCCCATCAGGTATTCTTCGCCGTCAAACAGGTACATCGCGTAGGAAAAATCCTGATAGTCGGCGATGTTCCCGATGACATTCTGGGCAATACCGAGGTCATAGCCGTTGAAAATGAACACGTTCAGCATGATCGCAAGCCCTATCGCGGCAGCCATGAGGACGCTCAATCCGATGAGCGTTTTAAGCGCTTTCCCTTTGGCGATGAACACACTGATGATGCAGAACATTATTGCCGGGTTCAGCGCTATCCCTCTCCTCAGCGTCACCGTCGCCGCCGCGGCGATCAGGAAAAGGATCAGCAGATTGGCGCTGACATTCCATCCGCTTTTTTCCCGGCGCAGGAACTCGATCACAAGCACAGGGCAGCATATCCCGATAAGAATAAGCCCCGTCCGGAACATGTAAAGGAACTTCTCGTAACTGGCATGATATTCGTTCGCAAAGAACTTCGCCGCCATCGGGTCGCTCGCGAAAAAAGGGAAAATATCCATCAGGAACATTGAAAGGAAAACAAAAAGCACTCCGAGGAAACATAAGACCCTGACGATGTTATATGTCCTTCCGGCGAGCATGTCAGGGATCCGGAACCAGTTAAAAAGCAGCTTTGACTGGCCGGGCATCGCTTTTTTGCCGATGATAAACCCGGCAAGAAGCAATATCAGCGAAACGATCGTGATCAAAAAAGCTTTCGGCATGAAGTCAATGAGGAATGTCCGCCCCAGGAGTTCGCTCAAGAAATCGAAGAACGTCACATTGATGATAAAAAAGGGGAAGATAAAAGTGAAATACACTGAAAATACGCTGAATGAAAAACCCTCCACTGCGAGGAAGGCTAGATAAAGGACTACGAGGGCCGCGACCGCTCCGAAGTGCCCGGCGCCCGGGATCAACGGCAGGACCGCCAAGAAAAACAGCGACAAGATAACGGCAGGAACGCCGAAATGTGTCCTCTTCGTATTATTGTTTTTGATTTTTGAAGGCAAGATCAACTTTCTCCATTACGTCATCGACCGTTATGGAAGAGATGCATTCCGTTCTACATTTCTTTCTGCCGAAACAATCAAGGCATTCCATCTCTTTCCTCACGATATAAGCCTTTGAGTTATAAGGCCCGAACTGGCGGGGATCCGTGAGGCCGCCGTAAACTATGACGGATGTTGTGCCCACCGCTGCGGCAATGTGCATTCCGGAGGATTCAAGCCCCACAAAAAGCCCGCTTCTCCGTATGACCTCCGCCATCTCATAAAGGCTTGTGGCTCCGGCAAGGCTTACGGTCTTGTTGCGCATTTTCCCCGTGATGCTTTCTATCTTATTTTTATCAAAAGCGGCGCCGAGGAACACGACCTTTGCGTGGAACTTATCAATGATCCTGTCCGCGAGCTTTGCGAACTTATCGATATCCCAGTTCCTTCGCTTGTTGTTCACTCCCGGATGGATGGCGACAACAGAGTCATCGGGCCCGATATTGTTGCGCCTGAACAATCCCCCAACATGCTCCCTGTCCCGGTCATTGATCATAAGTTCATATCTGACCTGTCCGACTTCCCCGCCGACGGCCCTTATCAATTCCAGCGGGGCCTCCATCCAATGCTTATCTGCCGAGAAAGGAACACTTCTGGTAAAAAGATATTTCCCGCCGATATTTGAGAAGCCCACCCTTTCATTGCGGCAAACGAAATAAACTATCATCGCGGAGAAGAAATCGCCCCGCGGCTCAAACGCGATGTCAAAGTTCCTCTTTTTGACAAGGCCGATCATCGCAAAGTACTGCATGAGCCCTTTCGTCATGACCGCGAACCTGCTTAAAAGCGACCTGCTCTTCAGCCATTCATTGCTCAGCCAGAAAGGGCTGTAATCGAGATATTCGTCGATGTAGCTGGTCCTGTTGATCAATCCCGTGTTCGCCTTATTGCAAAGAAGGGTGATCTTCGCACCGGGGTAAGTTTTCCTGAGCGACGCGAAGAACGGAACTGTCATAAAAAGATCGCCGATGTGGTCAAGCCTCACGACGAGGATGTTCTTTACTGCAGATGAGGGCTTCGCCGGCTTCCTGCGGAAAATTACAGACGGAAGGATAACGACGAAGAAAAGTATCGTCCAGTAAATATTGTTCATCGGCGGAACAAAGAACTTTTTATCCATACCGCGCCCCCGCCTTTTGCGCGAGGATGAAGCTCGCGAACCCCGTGATGTCCCATACGTCCCCACCCTCAACATGCCTATATTTAATGAGAGCGTGCAGAACATTAAGGGGAGTGAGAAGGATCCCTTTCAATGAAGACCTGATCCCGGCCTTAATAATCTTCATATTATTTTTCAATAACAACCCCTTCAGATCGCCGAGCTTATAGAGCCGGACATGGGTCTCATCGTCATAGAAATTCAGCGTGCCTTTCATATGGGGGAGACGGACACTATGCTCCGACGGGAACTCAATATACATATATCCGCCGTCCGCAAGTTTATTCAAAAGCCTCTCCACCACCTGTTCCCCTTTTTGCAGATGCTCTATGACATGGTTTAGCACAATGACATCAAAGGACCTGTCGGGAATAGCAGAAAGGTCGTCGCGCTCAATATCCACCCTGTAGTACTTTTCCATCAAACCCGTGTCGCGGTCGTCTATATTGTAATCTTCCCTGTCCAGGCCGAAATACCTGATGTGGTGAAAATAACTTTTGAACTGCCTGGCTGAATGATTGCCGCAGCCGACATCCAGGACTCTCACCCCGGGCCTCCCCAACACCGTACTAAGGATGTCGAATCTTGTCGGCCTCGTGACAAAATTTAAGAAGCTCATCAAAGAGTTGCTCATCTGCTTCATTATACCCTGCCAACATTCTGATTACTAGATTTTGCGTTTATGGTATGATAAAGCGTTGATTTTGGACAACATTGAAGCCTTTAAGAACAAAAAGGTCCTCGTGGTCGGAGATGTGATGCTTGACGAGCACATCTGGAGCAGGGTCACTCGCATCTCCCCTGAGGCACCGGTCCCCATTGCTGAGGTCCTGCAAGTCACACATGTGCCCGGAGGTGCGGCAAATGTGGCCGCGAACATCAGATCGCTCGGCGGGGAACCGCTGCTCATCGGCGTGGCGGGGAAAGACAGCTCCGGCGACAGGCTGATCCGCGCGCTCAAGGAAAAGGGCATCGGCACCTCCCTTCTGGTCAGGACCGCATCAAGGCATACCACATTGAAATCGCGGGTCATAGCCGCCCACCAGCACGTGGTGCGCGTGGACAGGGAGGACACATCACCCGTCGGTCATACAATCGAAAAGCGCCTGCTTGCAAGCCTCAAAAAGAGCATGTCAAAGTCCGACGCGGTGATCATCTCGGATTACGGCAAGGGATCCCTGACCGGCAAGGTCATCTCTTCGGCCATAGCTCTGGCCAAGCGCAGGAAGATCCCCGTTTCGGTCGATCCCAAGGGTAAAGATTTCCGCAAATACGGCGGCGCGACAGTGATCACCCCGAACGCGAAGGAGGCTTCCGTTGCGTCAGGGATGGGGGTGAGCGGCGACGCAAGCGTCGTCCGGGCCGGCCGGAAGCTGATCGGCATGACCCGATGCAAATACGTGCTCATCACAAGGGGAGAGAAAGGGATGTCCCTTGTTTCAAGAACGGACGTCGTCCATGTTCCCGCGATCCCGAAGGATGTCTTCGACATAACCGGGGCCGGCGACACCGTCGTGGGCACGTTCACTCTCGCTCTCGCAGCGGGAGCTTCCATGAAGGAAGCTGTGACCCTGTCGAAGTACGCCGCTTCGGTGGTCATAGGCAAGGTGGGCAC
>CAZSXD010000061.1:1956-6604 GCA_964611075.1 uncultured bacterium | reverse complement strand
AAGAGGAAATTGTTGCAGAAAAGGTTGGTCATGGCATGATAATCAGCAGGACGCCTTTCAGGATATCTTTCTTCGGCGGCGGGACCGATTATCCTGTATGGTATGAGAACAACGGCGGCGCGGTGCTCTCGACCACCATCGATAAGTATTGCTACATCACCTGCAGATATCTGCCTCCATTTTTTGAGCACAAGCACAGGGTGGTCTATTCGAAGATCGAGAATGTGAGAAGCGTGGACGATATCCGCCATCCTGCGGTCCGGGCGGTGCTCAAGCACATGAATATTGAAAAAGGCTTGGAGATCCACCACGACGGCGACCTCCCTGCCAGGGCGGGGCTTGGTTCAAGCTCTTCCTTCACTGTCGGCCTTCTCAACGCCCTTTACGCGCTCAAGGCGGCGATGCCCACGAAATACGAGCTGGCAAGAGAGGCGATACATGTTGAGAGAACATTGTTAAAAGAGCATGTCGGATCTCAGGACCAGGTCGCCGCGGCATATGGGGGTTTCAACAAGATAATCTTTCGCAAGAACGGCCAGTTCAATGTCGAGCCGCTAATACTCAGCGAGGAGAAGCTGGAGCAGCTGCAGGAGCACATGCTTCTTTATTTCACCGGCGTGTCCCGCATCGCTTCCCGGATCGCCAAAAAGCAGATCAGGCAGATCCCCAGGAAAGAGAAAGAACTGTCCCGCATGCACCAGATGGTGGATGAGGCGGTCGATCTCCTTCGGTCAGGGGACGGGCTCAAGGAATTCGGCGAAATGCTTCACGAATCCTGGCTGCTTAAAAGGTCAATAACCGACGGGATCTCCAGCCGGCAGATCGATGATATTTACAGCGCGGCGCGGGATGCCGGAGCGCTGGGCGGCAAATTGCTCGGCGCCGGGGGCGGCGGATTCCTGCTGGTATTTGTCAAACCGGGACTCAAGCCCCGCATCAGAAAGCGTCTCAGCGGCCTGCTGGAAGTGGACTTCAAGTTCGAGCATTCAGGCAGCCAGATAATCCTTCAGCGCGATTCAAGGATGGGGTAACATGAAAATGCCTTTTGGAACGATGTCCGTGACAGACGAGGCCAGGGAGCTGGTTGCAGAGGTCATGCGGAGCGGCCGGCTTTCCTCAGGTAAACTGGTGCGAGAATTTGAGGAGGAATTCGCACGTCTCATCGGCGTGAGAGAAGCCGTTGCAGTAAGCAGCGGCACGGATGCGCTTATTCTGGCTCTTGCGGTCCTTTATGACCTCGGCGCCAGCCGCGGCGATGAGGTCATTGTTCCTGCGCTTTCCTTCGCGGCGACAGGCAACGCCGTCCTGCACGCCGGATTCAAGCCTGTTTTCGTTGATATTAAAAGGGAGACCTTCAATATAGATCCAGATAAGATCGAGGATGCGATCACCGAAAGAACGAAGGCGATAATGCCTGTCCATTTAATGGGCAAGCCGGCTGAGATGGATAAGATCGATGCCATAGCCGGAAAGCATAAATTATTCGTGATCGAGGATGCGGCGGAGGCCCATGGCAGCGTTTACAGGGGCAGGAAGATAGGGGCGATCGGCGACATGGCCGCTTTCAGCCTGTATGCGGCGCACATGATCTCGACCGTGGAAGGCGGGATCATCACCACTGATAATCCTGACTATGCCGCCATCCTGCGCTCACTTCGCTCGCACGGCAGGTCCTGCAACTGCAGGACCTGCGTGATGTCGACCGGTTCAGAATGTTCAAAACGGTTCAGGGGCGGAGTTGACAGAAGGTTCATCTTCGAACGTGTGGGATATTCCGCAAAAATGAACGAACTGGAGGCCGCGGTCGGCCTGGGCAATATCAGGGCCTGGCCCAAATATCTGGCCCGGCGCAGGGAGAATCTCCTTTACCTGCTTGAAAAATTCAGGCGATTTGAACCCCGGTTGGTGACCTTCAGGGAAGAAAAGCACGAGTTTATCGGGCCGCACGCTTTTCCTGTTCTTTTGGGGAAAGGCGTTCCTTTCACGCGCGATGAGTTCGCGGAACATTTGAGCAGGCGCGGCATCGATTCCAGAAGCATGTTCCTGTCCATGCCCACCCAGTGCCCGGGCTTTAAATATCTGGGATATGAATTGGGCCGGTTCCCGGAGGCGGAATATATAGGCAATAACGGCCTGCACATCGGCCTGCACCAGGACCTGAACCTGGAGCACATGGAGTATTTTATCAATGTTGTCGAGGATCTTCTTAAGGAGCATTTATGAATACCGGACCATTTATTTCGGTCGTGATCTCGTTCCGCAACGAGGCCCAGGTGCTTCCGGAATTGATAAGGAGACTGGAAAACAGCCTGGAATCCCTGAAGGCCAATTATGAATTGATCTTTGTCAATGATGCATCGACCGATAATTCTAGGGACCTATTGATAGACAGGATGAAGACCGACCGGCACATAAAATTGATCAACATGTCGAGGTGTTTCGGGGTTTCCCCCTGCGTTATGGCCGGCTTAAGCTATTCTTCCGGCGACGCGGTCATTTATATGGATGCAGACCTTCAAGATCCTCCGGAACTCATTCCGGAAATGATAAAGACCTGGGCAAAGGAAAACGTTGATGTAGTCCACACCAGGAGGTTGTCACGGGCGGGAGAATCGAGGATCAAATTGTGGATCACCCGGCTGGGATATCTGATATTAAGCAGGATCTCGAGCGTCAACATAGAGCCGGAGGTCGGGGATTATAAACTGCTTTCCAAAAGAGCGGTGAAGGAATTGATCAGGCTCAAGGAAAAGAAGCCGTTCATGCGCGGTATGGTCAATTGGATCGGCTTCAAGCAGGCAACGATCGGCTATCACAGGGAGCCGCGCTTCGCCGGAAAAGCCAAATTCCCGATACTCGGCCTCGGGGTGATAAATAATTTCCTGGATTCCGCCCTGATCTCTTTCTCGGAAGTGCCCTTGAAGATCGCACTTTTTCTCGGTTTCCTTGTCTCCTTCGGCGCTTTTTGTTATCTGGTTGTTATCTTTGTGATGAAATTCCTGGGCCTGGCCCTGCCGGGCTGGGCTGCCATCATGGCGACCGTGCTGATGCTGGGCGGGGTCCAGTTGTTCACGATCGGCTTTCTCGGGCTTTACGTCAATTCCATTTTCGTCGAGACAAAGGACCGGCCGAATTATATCATTGAAAGCACGCAGGGATTTGAGCCTTAGCTCGCGCGGGATATCGGGTTGAACGGGGCGCATTAGAGGCATATAATTGGACCGAGAAGCCGGCTTATTTATGTTGAATACTTTTAAGATCATATTTATCGCGACCGGGATATCGGCTGTCATGGCCTGCTCGGCCTGGGCGCTGGACAGCAGCAGCTACCACATTTCCGCCGAGGTCGTGGACCTGGGCGGCGCTTCCATGGAATCCAGCAATTTCAGGTTGATCGCAAAACTGAGGGAGATAGAGCCCCGGTATATAACAAGTTCGGGCTATACGCTTGAGACGCGGTTCACCGGCATCGCGCACGGGGCAGGCATAGTGAGCACGCGTGAAACGCCTGTTGTGTCGGCTATAACGCCTTCTAAAGGGTACAATAACCGGACATACGGCGTCATAATAAACGGATACAACATATCTTCTGACGCTACGGCGCGGCTTGTGAGGGGCTCCTTGCTGATATTGCCAGTTTCCGGAAGCGTCACTGTGGACAGCAGAACCAGCATGGAATGCGTCTTTGACCTGACGAACAAGCAGATCGGCAGATGGGACGTGAAGATCATCAATACCGGATCGGGCAAGGAAGGCGGCCTGACCGGAGGCTTTACGATAATATCCCCCGGCGAGCTGAAGGTGGTTGGCAAGGCAAGCAACGAACCGAACCCGTTCAATCCTTCTGAAGGTCCCACGCACATCCTCTACAGGCTGTCTGAGCCGGCCAGTATTAATATGTACCTTTTCAACCAGAAAGGCGAGATAGTCTGGCAGAAGAGCTTCTCCGCTGGAGAGAACGGCGGATCGGTCGAGAACGACGTGACATGGGACGGCATGACCGACTTCGGAGAAGGCGTGCCGACGGGCGTGTACATATTGACGATAGTCACCAAGAGAGGCCAGGCCAGGGAGCTTACCAGGGTCAGGATAGCCGTACTGCGCCATTAGTGTCTGTTCTTCCGTTTCCGCGTATCCACCCCAGATCATAAATTCCGCTTGACAAGAAACCTCAATGACGTAAAATCTGGCTGTTTACTAAAGTTAATCAAAGTTAACCAGAAACAAACTTAATCTATTGAAATATATAGAGAAGGAGTGTTGTGGATTCAATTTTCATTTTTAAGAAGTTCGCGAGGGCATTCAAGATATGCCCGATTACCGCCTGCATCGGATATGACATCAGGTTCCGGCTCGAGGCGATCGAGTCATGGATCCAGGCGAAAGAGAAGAAGAACGGGCGCAAGGGGAAGAAGTGGTCATGATAACAGAGTTAAATAGAGTTAAACAAAGTAATATTGAATATATAGCGAAGGGGATCAAATGGTCCAGATACTGACAGTAAAAGAAGTGGCGAAAATACTGAAGATGTGCCCCATGACCATCTACAGGATGGTTGCTAGGGGTGATATTCCTTATTTCAAAGTAGGGGACGACATCAGGTTCCGGCTCGAGGCGATCGAGTCATGGATCCAGGCGAAAGAGAAGA
>CAZSXD010000061.1:0-1856 GCA_964611075.1 uncultured bacterium | reverse complement strand
AGAACGGGCATAAGGGAAAGAAGGGGAAGCGTTGAAAAAGGCAGTCGGCGCAGTATTAATAATACTGATCGCAGCATCCGCTGCGTTCGGCGCCGTCATTTACTATGACGATCCCACGGCCATAGGCGTAGGAGCGCGTCCGATCGGTATGGGGAAGGCTTATACGGCCATTGCGGACGGCGCTGCTGCGATATTCATCAATCCGGGCGGCCTTGGAGCGCAGAAAAGGTGGATCGTGAGCTCGATGACGTCCAACTTCCTCAATGAGTACCAGTACACCACCCTTGCCGCCGTGTATCCCGACGAATCAGGGACGTACGGCATGGGGTATGTTTCTTCAACGATCGGCGGGATCGAAACTTCCGGCGGCGGGTTCACCAGCTTCTATAACCAGGCATTCATTCTCTCGTACGGGAATTACGTCGGCAATTATCTTGCGAGGTATGTCGGAGGGGAACGGAAGATCTATGCCGGATTCAACATCAAGAACTACCAGAAAGGCTTCACCGGCGATGAGAACGCCAACGGCTCGGGCATCAACTTTGATACCGGATTCAAGTACATGCATGATGACAGGGTCAGCTACGGATTGAATTTCATGAATATCCTTTACGGAGGCCAGATGACGGGTGATTTCGATCCAGAGACCTTCCCGTTCATAATCAAGATGGGCGCGGCTTATGACTGGAAGGAATACAACCTTAAATTTGACCTTGACAAGGATATCTTTTACGGCAGGGAGGTACCATGGCCCATGCGTTTCGGCATCGAATGGAGAGCTCATCCGATGCTTGCATTGAGAGCAGGCCTTGACCAGGTGGCCGGGAACTCCGGCGGGGGCGATCTGAGAACGAACCTGACCTTCGGTGTCGGCTTTGAATACAAAGGGATAAGACTGGACCTTGCTTATGTCCAGAACTTTGCCGATACCAATATCTCTTCCGTTTTCCTGTCATTCTCGCTGGCTGAAGTGGAAACGCTGTACGAAAGGAAAGAGGCTGCCACAGAAGAAGCCGCTGCGGAGAAGCCCGTTCTGCCGCCGCCTACCGTCAAGCCCGCACAGCCGGTTCAGCCGGTAAAGATTCCTGCGACTGTCGAGGCGCCCAAGAAGACAGCAGAAGCGCCGCCGGTGCCCGCGAGGCTTTCGCCCGAAGGGGTGCACGTCAAGACGCCGTCCGGCTATACGTACAGCGAGACCGTGACGATAACCGGCACAACGGATACCAATGTCTTCGGCTTCATCATCGTCGGAGACAGGAGGGCGGGGGTTGGACCGAACGGCCTGTTCTACGTGACGGTGCCGCTGAAAATGGAAAAGAACGAGCTGCTGATAAAGGTGAGCGATCAGTTCCTTGAGGTGCCGGTCACTTACAGGAAATATATCAGGCTTTTCGCGCCGGCGAACATGTCGATGCAGATCCTGAAGGACATGGACATGGACTACAAGCTGATATGCACGGCGATGTACAGGTACCTGGGGAGCAAGAGCTATGAGATAGACAGGAAGGTTTCAAGGGAGATCCTTTCGGCGATAATCGCCCAGGCCAAGAAATACCCGCTGTCACGCAAGCCGAAACAGGTCGCCGCCGACGTGGATGCGGGCTACTGGGCCGCGCCGTTCGTAGAGGCCGTTGTACGGAACGGTGACATGCCCCTGACTGCCGGCGATTTCAATCCCCGCAAGCTTATATCGAGGTTCGAGCTTGGCCGGGTCATGGCAAAGGCGACGGGACGCACCGAGAGCTTCGTGTTCAACAGCATGTCCGGAAAGGCGCTGGACGGTTTCGCGACGATGGCAGACCTGATAGACATCTGCTACGATGCGGGCTTCCTTAACAGCGACCTCCAGGATTACA
>CAZSXD010000060.1:0-6703 GCA_964611075.1 uncultured bacterium | reverse complement strand
GGAGATCATCGACCTGTACATCTACAAGCCGCTTCTCTGGAACCTTAAGACAAGCAAGGAGGAGTTCCTTGTGGCGATCGGCAACGTTCAGGTGCAGGCCCTCTTCCTGATAATGCTCACCGTCATCCTTGTCGTCATCGGCAGCTCCGTGGCCAGCCGCGCCATAGCCCAATCGCTCAAGAGGATCGGGCTGGGCATGAAAAAGATAGAGGAGGGCGACCTGAGCCAGAGAGTGACCCCGGAATCGAACGATGAGATCGGCGACCTTGCGAACTACTTCAATAAAATGGCCCTGGAAATAAAGCGGTCCAGGGAGATCATGGAGAACTGGAACAGGGAGCTTGAAAGGACCGTGGCCGAAAGGACAAAGGACCTCCAGACGCTCTACAACATATCAAAAGCGATGGGATCGACGCTGGACCTTGACGAGATCCTGAAAAAATCCACGGCCTACATCCCCCCTATAGGCGGGTCCGATGCTCTCGCGATATACCTGCTGGATGATGACGGCACCTACAGGTCCAGGGTGGCAAAAGGCATCCCCGGGGACTTTTCGTTCAAGTCCGGCGAAGGGGCGTTCGGCCAGGCTGTCGCTTCCGAGCACATAATCAGGACGGCTGACATAAAAGAGCTTTCTGAAAAAGAAAAGGAAGCGCTGACCCGGACAGGGGCCGGAACAGTGCTGCTCATACCGATGGAGAACAAGGGGAGGAAAACAGGGCTCATAGTCATACCGGTCATGAAGGAACATTCCCTCAGCAACATCGAGCTTAACCTTCTGTCCACCATCGCCGACCAGATGGCGATAGCGGTGGAGAACGCGGGCATATATGAAAAGGAGAAGGAAGCGGTGAAAAGACTTGTCGACCTCGACAACATGAAAACGGAGCTCATCTCCATGGTCTCCCACGAGCTGAGGACGCCGATCACGTCCATCAAGGGCTTCCTTTCGCACTTCACGGCAGGCACTACGGGTAAGATGAACGACACCCAGATGAAGTTCCTGAACATCATGAACAAGGAAAGCGAGCACCTGCTCCAGCTGGTCGACAATCTTCTGGAGTTCTCGCGCCTGGAGCGGGGCGGCCTCAAGGTGAAAAGCGAAAAAGTGGACATTGACGCCCTGGTCCAAGGCATAGTGGAGGCGATAGAGCCCCAGCTCACGTCAAGGAAGGTCGAGCTTACCCTCTCGCTGAAAGCCGGCGCCGCCTTCCTGGGCGATGATATGAAGATCGGTCAGGTGATCAGGAACCTGATCGGGAACGCGCTCAAGTTCACGGCTGAAAACCCCGGGATCGACATATCGACCTCGGTGCAGGACGGCAAAATAGAGGTGCGGATACGGGACAACGGCATCGGGATGGAAAAAGAGCAGCTTGAGAGCATATTCACGAAATTTTATCAGGCGGACGGCTCCCTGACGCGAAAGTTCGGCGGAATTGGGCTGCGTCTTGCGATCTCAAACGGAAGAATAGAGTCGGATGGAGGCCGAATAGGGGCAGGGTCGCAAGGCTCTGGCAAGGGGAGCACTTTTATTTTTGAGCTCCCGGTGATAAAATAGGAGTTTCATGAGCTATATTCTTATCGTTGAAGACGATGAATCGACGGCTGAACTCATAAAGTTCACGCTCGAATCGAAAAAATTCACGGTCGAACTCGCCGAGAACGGCGCCATTGCCCTGAAAAAGGTCAGGACAAGGGCTCCCGACCTCATAATCCTCGACATCATGCTGCCGGGAATGGACGGCTTCCAGATCTGCGAGATGATAAAACACAATATACTCTATCAGAATCTGCCGGTGATAATACTCTCAGCGAAAATAAGGAGGGAAGATATCGACAAGGGCATGGAAAAGGGGGCCGACGAATACATCACGAAGCCTTTTGAGCCGGCAAGACTGATCGAAAGGATAAATTTCCACATCTCAAATAAAGCAAAAAAAGGGGCGCAATATGAGCGAGCTGTTCAAAAAGATCAATAATGACATGGCGGCCGCAATGAAGAGCAAGCAAACGGAGCGGCTGGAAGTTCTGCGCATGATGAAATCGAAGGTGCTTCTTGTCAACGCCAGGGGCGCCCTTCCTGACAATGAGATCGCCAGGATCATACAGAAATACGCGAAATCGCTCAAGGACGCCATTGAGGAAACAAAGAAGGTCAACAGGCCGGAAGCGGTCGCGAAGCTCGAAAGCGAGCTTAAGGTAGTGGAGGAATATCTGCCAAAGATGCTGTCGGAAGCCGAGACAAGAGAACTGGTGTCAAAGACCATTGCCGAAGTTGGGGCCTCAACTAAAAAGGACATGGGAAAGGTCATGAAGGCGATAACTTCAAAGGCCTTAAGCGTTGACAACGCAATGGTGAGCAGAATAGTTTCGGAGGTGCTTAAATGAAGGTTAAGGACATGGTCGGCATGGTAAAAAAGGTCTTGAAATGGGTCGGGATCGTATTTGGAGCGATAGTGGTCATATTGATCGTGGCAGCTATTGCCCTCCCCTACTTCCTGCCGCTGGACAAGATCAAGGACATGGCCGCAGAAAAGGCCTCGGCGGCAATCCACAGGCAGGTAAAAATAGGCAAAGTGTCTTTCAATATATTCAAGGGGATAGAACTAAGAGACCTTTCCGTCGGCAACAGGCCGGGATTCTCGAAGGAGCCTTTCGTTTCCGCGGGGCTTATAGAGCTCAAATACGATTTCCTGGCGCTTCTCAGGGGCAAGGTGGCAGTCAGCAGGGTGGTTCTTGTTAAGCCTGAAATACTGGTGGAAATGAGAGCGGACGGGACGTCGAATTACTCCGACCTTGTCGGCGTGAAAAAGCCAGCTCAGCCTAAACAGAAAAAAGAAGCGAAGAAAAAGGAGCCCGTATCCCTTCTGGTATCAAAATTCCAGATCAAGAACGGGAAACTGACATTGAAGCAGGCTGGAAAGGTCAATCAACTTAAGGATTTGAACGTAAGCGTGTCAAACATCACGCTCGACTCGAAAAAACCTATCGTCCTTTATGTGAGCGTGATGGGAGTATATGAAGGCAGGGAAGTCCCGATATCCCTTGACGGCAACATCTGGCTTCATCTTGACAGGTCTTATATCAAGATCTCGAACCTGGACTTGACCGCAGCCGGAGAGAAGATCGGATTTTCAGGGGAAGTTTCGAATTTCGACAAGGCACCGGACATCAAGCTGAACGTCTCGACAAGAAAGCTCGACACCGACAAGTTCCTGGCGATAGTTTCGGGCACGGGCACGAAAAAACCGAAGGTAAAGACCGTCCTTCCTTACGGGACCCAGACCGCGAAGATCAACAAGTCCCTTAAGTCGGTACCCGCCAACATCAAGCTTGCCGCGACTTTTGACCTGAACAATGTCCTTTTCAAGGAGATGAAGGTAAATTCCGTCAAAGGGAACGTCAAGATGGCCAATAAGATCGCCGATATCGCCATTTCAGCTGTCAATGCTTACAGGGGTTCGATAACGGGCAATGTCGTCGCGAACCTTAATGTGAGCGGCATCGGCTATACCGTCAACAATCTGGTCGGAAAAGGCTTTGACTCGACGCCTTTCTCGAACGACGTGATCGAATCGTTCCTTACGAAGCTCCCGGACTACAAGGACCTGAGGGATAAGCTGGACGGGGCTTTAAGTTTCAAGCTTTCGATGAGCGGACGGGGCGTTGAAACGCCGGACATCATAGCGAACGCAAAGGGCAGCGGCAGCTTCCTTCTTGCCAACGGGAAGATATCGAAGCTGAAATCGCTTTCCGCGGTCGGAGAAAAGATCGGGCTGAAAATGCTCCAGGAGGACATAGCGCTGAAGGAGTTCAAAGCGAATTTCTCGTTCGCGAACAAGATCGTCAATATCAAGGACATGACCCTCAATAACGGCGATGAAGGGGACGTCAAGCTGGCCTTTGACGGCAGCGCGAACGTCGACACGCTGGAGTTCCTGAAGGACAATACCCTTGCGCTCAAGCTGAACCCGAAGACGACGAAGCTCTCAGCAGAATACGACGCATTCAAGGATGACAAGGGCTGGTATTCGCTGGACTTTGAGATGGTTGGCTCCCTGAAGAGGCCCCTCCCGATCCCCAAGATGGGCAGCGCCGTTGATCAGATATTAAAGAATAAGCAGAAAGAGGCCGGGGATGCGGCGCAAAAGGAAATAGACCTGAAAAAACAGGAAGCCCAGGATGAGCTTGACCGCCAGAAGCAGGAAGCCGAGGACAAGGCAAAGCAGGAGCTTGAGGATAAGGCGAAGGAACTGCTGAAATTCTAGGCTATTTATTCTCCTCTTCCTGATATTGGTCAACCAGAGCGGTCAATTCCGGATCGTGGATCTTGAACAGGCGGATCGCGTGAATGGAAGATACTCGGACGCCGTGTTTCTTGCTCTTTATTCCCTCAGCGATCATGGGCTTGAGCTTTTCGATATTCAGGGCCTCTTTTTTAATGTCATTGAAATGGGTGTATTCAAAACGGTCGAACTTGCAGTAAGTCTTGCCATTGAATATCTTATCCCTTAAATAGCAAAATATCAGTGTGCCGATCTTCCGTTGCTCTTCCGGTGTTGCGGGGTCTGAAACTTTTGCCGAAAACTTATCCGGATATGAAATGTAGGCATTTATTGAAGACGCGAACAATTCCCAAGGGTTATCACCGGGGTGGCCCCCATTTGTCCGAACATACTCGGATTCATCCATTATGTTAAACGCTTTGTTCTTTTGCGCATTTAAGAATATGCCGAGCCAGTGCTTATTATTTGTCAGGAAAGGAAGATCGTTATTCGGTATCGAAAGCAGGACCTGGTAAACCATGTGCCCCGTCTCATGCCTAGATTTGATTGGTATAAGAGAATCATTGCCGATCTCGACGATTGGCATATTACAAGGGCCTCCCGCAAATGCGGATCCGCCGCTTAATTTTTCCGCTATAATGACCTGCCGCACCGGCTTTTTGGGGATCAGCTTGTTAAGCTCACGAATACTCGAATAAGCTACTAATAGCTTTTCGTTGATCTTTTTGTCCATGAATGTTTCCCGGTTATTGACATAAAAGTCGATAGACTGAGACCCCTCTCCAACCGTCACAATAAACCCTTGGAGCTCATCCCTGCGCTTGCGGATATTAATCTGTTCCCCATCAATAGTGGGCTTGGGGGCAGCGTAGCTCCCTTCTGAATTATATGAATTAATTGAAACTGATTTGTCTAAAGATTCCACCATATGGCCTTAATGCTCCTTCCGGTATTTATCGATAGATCTGGGGAGAAATTGCGCTAAAAAAGTAAAAATCGGGCCTTCGCACATGGCAAATATATTTCATTTTTGATATACTGAATACCTCGAAATTGAATGTGCTGCCATAGCTCAGCTGGTAGAGCATTTCCTTGGTAAGGAAAAGGTCCCCGGTTCAATTCCGGGTGGCAGCTTATTTTGGGAATAAGTGCCGATAAGGCTTGATAATGAGTTCCCTTCTTCGCCTTATTCGCCTTCTTATTCTTTTTCCCCTTTTCTGCCCTCTTGCACTTTTTAAGCCTTATTAAGCCCTATATCACTTTTCTCTAAATTTCCCTGTTGACAAGAAAAAGTCCATCTGTATAATGGACAAGTCCCAAAATGGCTTATAGGAGGTATTTTTATGGCAAGAGAGAAATTCGTAAGGAGCAAGACCCACGTTAACGTAGGAACGATCGGTCACGTCGATCACGGAAAGACGACGCTGACCAGTGCCATTACCAAGTGCTTGTCCACAAAGGGAATGGCAAAGGCCAAAGCATTCGACGAGATAGACGCGGCGCCGGAGGAAAAAGCAAGAGGGATAACCATCGCCATAGCGCACGTGGAATACGAAACCGCCAAGAGGCATTATGCCCACATCGACTGCCCGGGCCACGCCGATTACGTAAAGAACATGGTCATCGGAGCCGCCCAGATGGACGGAGCCATACTCGTGGTCTCC
The DNA here is from genome assembly GCA_964611075.1 of uncultured bacterium. GTDB lineage: Bacteria > Margulisbacteria > WOR-1 > CAVSGV01 > CAVSGV01 > CAZSXD01. The sequence goes on along the minus strand of CAZSXD010000060.1, from coordinate 750 downwards.
GCGGCTGACGGCCCAATGCCCCAGACAAGGGAACACATCCTTCTAGCCCGCCAGGTCAACGTCCCGTACATCGTAGTATTCCTCAATAAGGTGGACATGGTGGACGACAAGGAACTGATAGACCTGGTTGAAGTTGAAACAAGGGATCTTCTCACCAAATACGAATACCCGGGCGACAAGACCCCGATAATCAAGGGCAGTGCCTTAAAGGCCATGGAATGCGGATGCGGCAAGGATTCCTGCGAGAACTGCAAGCCGATATTCGAGCTGATGAACGCTCTGGACACTTACATCCCGGACCCGAAGAGGGACATCGATAAGCCGTTCCTGATGCCGGTCGAAGACGTATTCTCCATAACCGGCCGCGGAACGGTAGGCACCGGCCGCGTCGAGAGAGGCAAGGTCAAGGTCGGAGAGGAGATCGAATTGGTGGGTCTCGGGGCCCATAAAAAGGCCGTGGTCACAGGCGTTGAAATGTTCCGCAAGACCATGGACGAGGGCATCGCGGGCGATAACATCGGCGTACTACTTCGGGGCATCGAGAAGGAAGAGCTCAAGAGAGGTATGGTGCTCGCAAAGGCCGGAACCGTGAAACCGCACAAACAGTTCGAAGCTCAGGTTTACGTTCTGACGAAGGAAGAGGGCGGGCGACACACGCCGTTCTTCCCTGGCTACAAGCCGCAATTCTTCGTACGCACCACCGACGTCACCGGAGAGATCAAACTCCCCGCGGGTGTTGAGATGGTCATG
>CAZSXD010000059.1:0-6782 GCA_964611075.1 uncultured bacterium | reverse complement strand
GTATTTGAGCGCCGATGCTCTGTCTTTTTGCGTTCAACCTGTTCAGCGCGAGCGCGATCCGCCCTGCCTCTACTTCGTCCCGCGTCATAAGGAGCTCCACGCTCAACGAGGCATGTTCGAGCCGCCCGGCTGAATTGAGCCGCGGCGCGATGGTAAAATTCACGTGCGTCGCATTGATCCTCTTTTTTATGCCGGCCGCTTCGATAAGCTTCTGGAGGCCGATCCTTTTGCAGTTGTTCAGGGCCTTGAGCCCGTAAATGGCGAGCACCCTGTTCTCGTCGAGAAGAGGGACAATATCGGCAATGGTCCCCAGTCCCGCCAGGTCCAGCATGTCCATGAGGTTGCCGGAATCCTTTATCCCCGCCGACCGGTAAAGCGCCCACGCGAACTTGAAGGCAACTCCCGCTCCGGACAGCTCCCTCGCCCTGTGCCCGCCGTCTATCAGCTTGGGGTTGACGATCGAATGAGCTGAAGGAAGCTCCCCTGTCGGATTGTGATGGTCCGTCACCACGACATCAAGCCCCAGCGACTTTGCGTATTCGATCTCTTCGTTATTGCTTATTCCGCAGTCGACGGTCACGATCAATTTGACGCCCGAATCCGCGAGTTTTTTGACCGCACTCTTGTTCAGGCCGTAACCCTCGTCGTACCTGTGGGGAATGTAATATGTGGAATCGATCCCCATGTCCCTGAGCGTTGAAAGAACGATGGAGGTCCCGGTAACGCCGTCGACGTCGTAATCGCCGTAAACGGCGACCTTTTCTCCTTTCGCCTTCGCCTGCAAGACCCTTGCGGCGCCTTTTTCCATGTCAGGGATGTCGTAAGGGTTCGAAAGAAGGCTGAGCTTGGGCGAAATGAAGGAATCCGCCTCGGAAAAGTCCAGGATCCCCCTGTTCACCAGCACCCTGGCCAGCGGCTTTGATATCCTGGAATTTTTCGTGAGCCTTTCAACTGAAGCGGGGTCGTCGGGGCTTATCTGCCATCTCTTGCCCGTGAGGCTCATCAATCTTTTCTGACAAGGAACAGTTTCTGTCCGTATTCGACGGGCTGGCCGTTATCGACCAGCACCTTCGCTATCGTTCCCCTTATCTCGGACTCTATTTCGTTGAAAAGCTTCATCGCCTCAACGATGCATACCACCTTGCCGGGCTCCACCCTGTCGCCGGCCTCCACGAACGCAGCGGAATCAGGCGACGGCGACCTGTAAAAAGTGCCCACCATCGGCGCCGTTATGGCCGTCATGCCCTCTTCCTCCGCCTCTTCCTTCGGCCCTGCTGGTGCGGATGAATGCGCGGGGGCGTGATGCACGACCGCTCCCTTTTCTCTCTTGACCTCGATCCTGAGGTCCCCCTGCTGGACGGCAAGTCCGGAGATGTCCGCCTCTTCCGCTATTTTGATGACTTTTTTAACCAGGTCGAAGTCCATATTGGATTTCATATTCTACTAGACCTTCATCAGTAAATCAATCGCGATTTCACGCGCGCTCGATATACTTGCCTGACCTTGTGTCAACCTTGATGCTATCCCCTTCATTGACGAAAAGCGGCACCTGAACCGCTATGCCCGTTTCGAGTTTCGCGGGCTTCATTGCGCCCGAGACCGTGTCGCCCTTGTATCCCGGCTCGGTGTCCGCGACCTTAAGTATCACCGAATTGGGGACGCTGATGCCGATTATCTGGTCCTTGTAGAACATCACTGTCGCAACGGTATCCTCCTTCAGGTATCCGGCCACGTCGCCGAGCTTTTCCTTTGACACCGTGAGCTGCTCGAAGTTCTCCTGGTCCATGAAAGTGTAATCGTCCTGGGTGCGGTAAAGGTACTGCATGTTCTTGTAGTCTATGTGGGCTTTTTCCACTTTCTCGGCGGGCCTGAACGAATTCTCCACTATCGCGCCGGTGATCATGTTCCTCATTTTGATCTTGATATTGGCCTGCTGCGCGGTCTTGTTATGCTTATAGTCTATTACCTGGAACAGATCACCGCCGATCTCTATTGAGACACCGGGCTTGGCTTCGGTGATCATTATGGATACCATCTAATACCTCCTGTGCAACAAAACCCAGCGATTTTACAGGAAAATCGGACAGGTTGCAAGAAGGGAGAAATGAGGCGGGATATTAAATGGAATATCCTGTGAACGGATCTGATTTGCTAAAGACCCTTCCCTTGAAAACAATGTCTCTCATGTAGCACCATATCATTATGCCCAGTTTTCTGGCCTCGGGCGTGTTGCCGGGATCGTTTATCTTTGCAGCTAATTCATCCGGGCAGCACTGGAACAGGTTGAAGGAGGATGCGAACAGTTCGCTTGCCTCATCAGCGGGATGCCCGCCATTTTTATAATAAGTCGATTCATCGAACATGTCATGTTTTTTTACCCCCAGAGAAAAACGGTAAATATTATCCCATACGCGGTTTTTCAAATGGTTGGAATTGGTATGGACCGCATGCCCCATCTCATGCCTGGCATACAACTGCGGATCGATATTTATGAGATCGTTCAGATTAATGCGGATCTTCTGGAACCTGAGCGTCCTATCCAGCGCAACATCCAATCCTCCCGGCATATTACTGTAATCATCAGCGATAAAGATCGTGCTGAGCTCACTATCGAGTGCGACCTGGGTAACGGGACGTTGCGGAATAAGGTCGTTCAACTGTGCTATGATCTTGACGGCCTCCTGTATCCTGCTCTTCAAGCCTGCATCAATTTCTTTTATGCCGCGCGCCCTCACTGTAATAGTATAACCATTGCTCTTATATGTTGACGGCGCCCCTTCGATATTCATAGCATCGTTGGCGTTCATATTCTTGATATTTTTTATCAGGTCGGACACGTTCTTTGGCGGCTCGACGAGTTGATAGACCACCTGTTGACTTGAAAGTTTCGTGTTCACTTTCTCCTGCATGCCGAAAAGCAAAGCCGTGATGTTCCCAGGTAAATTCTTGTAAGGACCGTTCACTTTGATGATGTTCGAGAAATCCTTATGTTCGGCGATCGCCCGGGTGTTATCTGAGAATTTGAAAAGAAAAACATGCTCTTTCCTGATATATTCGGCGATCTCGTCCCGCTGAGCAGCAGGAAGGCTCCTAAGCATCCTCAGAACGCGGTACTCGTTAAAGCTTTTCCCGGATTTAATGTCCTCAAAAAGCATCGTACGCCATTTCTGGACCATGCTTTCAGGATCTTTTCTGAACGCATCAAGCCCATCATTTATATTAATGACTGCACTTTGCGATGACTTTATATTATTGACTTGCACGGAAATACAGATACCTCCCCCTATGATATTTATCGTATTGAGAGGCGGAAAACTTGTGGTATTTGGCGTTGGTATTTTGCTTAAAATTTGGCTGTATTGAGGGAAATATGATTTGCGGGATTTATGAAACCCCCCAGAATAAATTCTGGGGAATATTCCCCACATTTCAATGTGGGGGTTCAGGACAAGACCATAACGGCCTTACTTATTCTCCTTGGACACCCTGATGCCGACGTATATTATCCACATCGTGAACAATAGTCCCATGCCTACAACGGCAAATATCGTTCCGCAGATGATGAGGGTGATCACTATGCCTGTTTCCATATATCCCTCCTTGGTCATTCTGAGGACGAAGGACGAAGAATCTCAAATGCAGATCCTTCGCTTCGCTCAGGATGACAAAAGCTTACAACTTCACGGCTTTTAATGCAAGGAACATCGGGATCTCTTCCCTGGCTGAATTTTCAGTTTTCGACTTTCCGCCGGGCCTGCTCTTCCTGTGCGAGACCCATTCCTCAAGCGCCACGACCGCAAGGCCGTTCCTTGAAAGCTCCTCGAAATACCTTGAAAGCGGCCTGTGGAAAGTCCAGGTGACCACTCCGGGGGCGTGCCCCGGGTGCATCTGTATGGGCACTTTAAGTTCCGACATGTACCTGTCGACCCTTCTGAACTGAAGTTTGCGCTTTTCGTCAAAGCCCCATCCGCTCTGGCGGGGAATGCGGAAGCAGGGATGGCTCATGACCCACAACATCCGTCCTCCGCGCTTCAAAACCCTCGAAGACTCGCGGACGACCTTATCAAGGCCTTCGATGTTCTGGACGGCAAGGATGGAAGCCACCGCATCAAAGGTCGAATCCTGCAGGATATCAAGCTTTGCGGCATCCATGACGAAGTACTGGATGCTGAACTTTGCCGTTCGCCTCGAAGCGATATCTATGAGCTTTTTCGACGAGTCGACACCGACCACTTTTGCGCCCGCTTTTGCGAGCTCCGCGGAAAGAACGCCCTGTCCGCATCCGAGATCGAGCACCTTTTCTCCCTGCTTCGCGTCAAGCAGTCTTAAAGCACCGGGGATCACGACCTCGCGGTGATAATCGGAAGTTTCCGACACGTGCCTGTCGTACCATTCCGCCACTTTTTCCCAGCTGGTATCCCTGTTCATTGCCCGCCCTCCAGTAGTATTTCCATTATCCCTTCCGCTATGCCCGAAGCGGACGCCTTTACCTCCGCGCACACCGGCTTTCCGAAATCAAGAGATGCGGGCTGGATGCCGATGATCGCGACCTGGGGGCTTATCGACTGCCGCAGGTATTCGATCATTATCTTTATCGGCAGCTTATGTGTAGAGAAAGAGAAATTCGATATTTTTTCCCTGTCGAGCAGGAGCGCTTCCCCGGGTCTTTTGCCGAGGTCGGCGGTGTCGATGATTATAAGGTGGCTTGGATCGAACCTTTTTATCTCTCCCGTGAGGTTCTCCGGGGCCGTGGCGCCGAGGAACACCTTGAACTTTGTTTTTGAAGTGCCCTTACTCTCGAAGATCTCTAGCAGTTCGGCGGCCATCATCCCGGCCGCGTCGTCAGCACGGAGCTCGCTCCCTACCCCGAGGATGCCCACTGACCGGGCCCCCTCAAGGAAGCGCTTAAGGCTGCTTTTTATTCCCTTCATCCAGCTTTACCCTGAGCTTGCCGCTATCCAGCTGAGCAAGCTCGAACTCATCGGTCAGCTCGAGCGCTTTCTTGACGCAGGAATCGACGCATTGCCCGCAGTATATGCATTTGCCGAGGTCTATCTCCGCCTCGAACTTCCCGTCCGGGTTCTTTACGATCTTGATGGCGTCGGCGGGGCAATCCTTCACACAGAGCTGGCAGCCGATGCACCTGTCGGAATGGAACTTGAGCTTGCCGCGGAAGCCTTTCGGCATGCCCTTCCGGTCGAACGGATAGTTCACGGTCGCGGGCTTCTTAAAAAGAGACATGAGCGCCTCGGTTATCATCTTGCCAAGCTTCATCTGACCAGTCCTTTCAGGGCTATGTTTATCGTCACCTGCAGGAGAGAGAGCGGTATCAGGTACTGCCAGCAGAAATCCACCATCTGGTCTATCCTCATCCTGGCAAAGATGGTCCTTGCAAGGGAGAACAGAAAAACGAGTACCGTGACCTTCGCGAGATACAGGATGAATCCCGACACCGGGCAGCACGCAAGCCCGAAAGGCAGGAATACCGCGGCTAACAGCGACGAGCAGACTATCAGCTCCATGTCCAGTGCGAGTCTGAGGAACGCGAAAAGCCTGCCGCTGTATTCTGTAAAGCCGCCGGCCACCACCTCCGTCTCAGCCTCCGGGATGTCAAAGGGCGCCTTTTCCAGCTTGCCCTGCACCGCGACGAGGGAGACCGCGAATGCGATGAGATTCGCGAGCGCGAGGGATGGATGAGCCGCGTAAAAAGCGGACATCCCGCTGATGGACCAGGTGCCGGCAAGTATCGCCGGAGCGAGCATCCCCATGAGCAGCGGCGCCTCATAGGCGAACAGGATCGTCACCAGCCTCATGCTGCCTATCCTGGCGTAGAGCGACGTCGAATACCAGCCCCCTATGAAGAAAGCGAGGGTGGGAAGTGTGAGGAGATAAAGAACGACCACCACATCCCCGTTGAACGAGAAAAGCGCGCCCGTGCTCCACATCGGGATGTACATGAAGGCCGTCACGACCGCCGTCAGGGCGACAAGAGGAGCGCCCCTGAAGAACATCTCGTTCGCTTCCGTGGGCACCAGGTCCTCCTTCGCGATGAGCTTGATGAAGTCCGCAAGAGGCTGGAACCACGGCGGCCCCACCCTGTTCTGGAGCCTGGCATACATCTTCCTGTCAAAGTACTCCGCCCACAGGCCGAAGACGAACAGGAAAAGGAAGCCGGGAAATATCAATATATTGAACAGCGCAGACATTATATTTTCAAGCCTCCAAGTCTTTTTGACGCTGCGGACATGTCGATGCCGCGCTTCCTGTACCACTCGATGCTGTATTCGCGCAGCTGCCCCCATTCAAAGATATTCTCCTTGTTCTTATCAATATCCCTCACAGATATCAGCCTGTCCGTACATGAAAAACACGGGTCAATGGCCGCAACGACTATGGGCAGGTCTGCAAGGTAGCGGTCCTCCAGCATTTTCCTCACCGCCTGGACGTTCGCAAGCGTGGGCGCGCGCACTTTCACGCGTTCGGGCTTGTCGGTGCCGTTGGACTTGACGAAATGGAGGTCCTCGCCCCTGGGCGCTTCATAGCGGGACGTGGCTTCGCCGGCGGGCATCTTTCTGGGCGCCCTCACCGAGATCGGGCCCTCCGGCAGGTTGGAAAGCGCGTGCCTGACCATGCTGTATGACTCGAGCAGTTCTTTCAGCCTGACGACAGCGCGGCCGAAAACGTCATTGTGCCCGTCGGTTATCACCTTGAACGGCATCTCATCATAAGCCGCGTAAGGATCATCGCGGCGCACATCCCTGTCGATGCCGGAGGCGCGGGCC